>JABXGS010000068.1 GCA_016550425.1 archaeon | reverse complement strand
TTGGCCGGTTTGGGTTTCACTCTGGTCGTGAACTGGATAAGTTTCAAAATGTCGAATTTCTGGAAGGCATCGAAGACTGCCCCATCGTTGTCGATAATGCAATTGCCTACCTTGAAGTTAAGGTGATCGATCAAGTGGATGTTGGAACTCACACGCTCTTCATTGGAGAGGTAAAAGGTGCAAAGAAGCTGAAAGAGGGAAAACCTTTGACATATGCCTACTATCACGAGGTGAAGGGAGGAAAAACTTCCAAACGTGCAGCCACTTATCTTCCACCAACCTCCAAGTCCGAGGTTTTCTCACCTAATGAAGGAAAATACCGATGTGAGGTATGTGGCTGGATCTACGATCCCGAGAAGGGAGACCCCGAACATGGAATTGCACCAGGTACAGCTTTTGCTGATATTCCTGAGGATTGGGCCTGTCCAGTGTGTGGAGCATCAAAAAGCCAGTTTAAACCTATTTAGACTGGGTGTTCTAAGAATAGCGTAATGAATAAGAGAAGAAAACAATTCTCATGCAGTGAGGTGTTTTAATGGATATGCCTGAAGTTGGGCAAGTTGCCCCGAATTTTGTTGGAATTACTGATGATGAAAAGGAACTAGAACTTGCTAGTTTGAAAGGGAATATATTGATTTTATTCTTTTATCCCCGCGCGTATACGCCTGGTTGTACAAAGGAGGCTTGTTCGTTTCGGGATAATATGATACGGTTGACTGGAATAGGTGCAAAAGTGGTTGGAGTAAGCACTGACAATGTGAAGAGGCAGGCGGGATTCAAGGCTAAACATGCACTATCGTATCCTCTGATTGCCGATGCAGACAAGAAGATAGTTGACCTCTATGGCGTGAAAACCAGGGGAACCGGCACGGCAAAGCGTGTGACCTTTCTTATTGATCGAGATGGCATCATCCGGTTTGTCTGGCCCAAGGTAAGTGTCACTGGGCATGTTGATGAAATCCTCGCAAAAATTGAAGAGCTGAACCTATAATTGTAACTTACCGAACGAGTTACAGAGTCAATTATCAGAAGCAGGGTTAGTTAGGGTTTATTGGGCTTCAGCTTTTGGAGTGACTCTGAGTGCTCCCGTGGGACAAGCTTCGATGCACGCGTTACACCCGTTGCAAAACATTTGCATTGCCGGTGAAATTACGTATTGCGTAGGGGCAACACCTTCTTGCCGGCTTGGAGCATATAAGGCAAATACTGCTTGAGGGCAGACTTTAAGGCACCGAGCACAGTCAAAGGCATTTTGACACTTATCGTTACTCCATTCAACTTTGTAATAATTTTGCATCGTTACCACCAATCTTTTAGGGCAGGGAGGGATTCCCGCGGGATTAATTCAATTGCGTTCTCTGGACACGTTTCTTTACAAAGCCCACAGCCATAACACTTCCACATGTCGATGTTAGCACGTTCCGTGGCATTTGAGAAAGTCACAGCCCCAAATTGGCAGCGAGAAAGACATTCCCGACAGCCTACGCATTTATCTACGTCAACTTTTGCAACCCAATGACTTTTGATGATATACTTGAAGCCCATATCAACACGGGGTCGGAGTGCGATACAATAGGGAAGTTCGCAGTTACAAACCGCCATAGCCATGGGTAAAGGCGTTCCAGCAAGGGTATGGACACGTCCCTCTTGGTTAAACCGTCTAGTTAACGCGATAGCTTCCTCGACACTGATGCGTTCTACTTTTTCGTCATTCGAGGGAAACATCTCCGCGGTTTCGCCATGTAGTCCGAGGGGAATACAGCACCGATCATTAGCGCCATTTATCATTTTCCTACAGAGGCACTCAACAAGATAAGGTTCCCCAGAAAGTTTGATAACTCCTTCGATTTCTTCGCGTGTTAGGACTTGGGCACCATGCCCTTGAGGGAAAGTGAATGTGACGCCTTTTTCAAGAGGATGGATTTGAAAAATCATATCATCCATCATTTTTCGAATGGAGTCAGCCATTGCTGGATTGGCCATGGCGTCGCCTGCTTGTGCAGCGAGTTGGGCATATTGTTGGTGAACATAATGCCAGTGGTCTTTCTCCCATGGTTCAAAGCCCATTTCCTTGGCATACTTTACTTCAACATGACGTTTAACTTCAAACCATTTTTTGCCAGCACCATGGGCTGTACAAATCTTACACATAATTGCCACCAAGAATTTAGAATCGAGTTTCCCTGAGCATTATTGGTTTTTCTTTGTTCCGAACATTAGAAGAACTAAGGCAAACTCAAAATGTCAGGAAAAGCAGCTTCATCTCAGCGATATTTTAGCAAGCATTAGCCTTCAGAAAAGATTAGCTTACAGTTTGGATTTTTCTCTGATTTTGTAAATGGTCTTCAGCAAGATGATTGAATGTTTCAGGAACTGCTTCTAAAAAGCCCAGTTTATCACTAGAAGAATGGAAAAAGTCCGTTATTTGTTGTTCCATGGTTAATGCTAGTTGGATTAATTGTGCGTCGGGGCAACCAGGAGGACATTCTGTATGTGGGCGATAGCGCTCACTGCTGATTCCTGTGACTTGAGCTTTCTTTTGCTCTAAAGGTAATTGTCGACGGATTTGCATGAGGGTTTGTATGCGACTTTGTCCTAGCATGATTAATGCTTCAAAGAGGCTTTTCAAATTTTGATTTTGTGTGATCGTAATTGCGGTTTCATAGAATGCAGCTGCAGAAGCTTCTAATTCAATGGCGAAACTCAGAAGAATATCGATAGTGTCAAGTGACATAGTCATCCCTCTAATAACAAGATGTTTAATTTTTTTTCACAAATTCGATTGCACCCATCTCACAGACAACGGCACAAAGCCCGCAACCATCGCATTTCTCAGGATCGACAACAAGACGATTTCCACTCATACGGATCGCTTGATAGCCTGCATCGGCACAAGAAATCCGACACTCTTTTCCTAGTATACATTTTTCAGGATTTATTTTCGCTATGACAGGGGGGAGTTTTGGTAAATCGGTCCAAGTAGTTATTTTGGGAAGCGCCTTCCCGACGATTGTGTTAATCGAAGCATATCTTTTCTTCTTCATGAAAGCTGTCAGATTCTTTGTGAGATTTCGGATTATTGAAAAACCATACCACATAACTGCCGTGCAGATTTGGAGTGTACTCGCACCGACCATTAAGTATTCTACGGCATTTTGCCAATTTTCAATTCCACCTATCCCCGATATCGGTGTTTTGGGTAAAGCTTTAGCAATTTGTGAGACAAATCGCAAGCCTAACGGTCGGATAGCAGGACCACAAAATCCTCCGTAGGTGCTCATTGGAGCAGAGAGCTCTGAATCATATGCAAAGGGGTATGGAGTTGCGGTTTCAATATCAATCCCGATGAGTGATTCGACAGTATTGATTGCTGACACCCCATCGGCACCTCCTTTTACTGCAGCTTTCGCAATTGGAACAATATCAGTAACATTGGGAGTTAATTTGACCAATAGAGGTAAATCGGTTCCCTTTCTTGCAGCCTTTGTAACCGTCTCCACAAGATGAGGGTTCTGTCCGATAAAGGCACCCATATGTTTCTCTGGTGATCCGTGTGGACACGAAACATTGAGTTCCAATGCGTTAACACCCGTATCTGACAAAATTTCAGCCATGGTAGTCCAGCCTTCGGGTTCGGGACTGGACATTATACTAGCGATAATGACGAAATCTTTGGGAGCTTTCGCTTTGATTTCTGGAATCCAGGAACGAGTCCATTGGGTGAGTGGATGCCTTGAGAGAAGTTCGATATTATTCATTCCAATGGGCTTTCCCTGTTTCCGTAATACTCCCAACCGCGTGCGTGGATCAACTGTAGGTTCTTCAGTTACAGTTTTTAATACGGCCCCACCCCAACCGAGTTTGGCGGCCCGAATAACTCGTTTTGCGTCGAGGGTGGGAGGAGCTGATGAGAGCAGGAAGGGATTTTTGAATTGAATTCCCGCGAATTCAATTGCTAACTTGGGCTCTGACATAGGTTTAATTTCCTCCTACTAGTTCTACATAGAATGTTCCATTAGATAAAGTCTTTAATTCTCGGTGAATAGTCATATGTCCGTCTGATGGAGTTGTGAGTTATGGATGAAAATTTAGTTCCTGAAGATTTACGACAAGCATATTCCGCGAAAACAATTCTAGAATTAGAGAAGAAACATGTCGTTCCCGCTATCTCTCACTACTATAAAGAACCGTTACTTCTGGTTCGTGGAAAAGGGGCCAACCTTGAGGATTCGCAGGGAAAGCAGTACATCGATCTCTTTGCCGGGATTTGCACGACAATAACGGGATATGCACATCCAAAGTATATTACAACATTGAAATGGCAGCTAGACCGATTGGTCTATACGAGTTCATTGTATGCAACAATTCCTTATGCTGTCTTAGCAAAACGTCTGGCAGATATAGCACCAAAGGGCTTAACTCAGTCGTTTATTGTCAATAGCGGCTCCGAAGCCAATGAAGCAGCACTTTTCATGGCAAAAAAATTCAAAAATAACCCCTATATTGTGGCTTGCACTCATGCCTATCATGGGCGAACAGCACTTACACGGGAAATATCAAGCGCTGGATGGCGTACTGTACCCGAAGCACATCCACCAGGTGTTCGATTCCAACCTTACGGGTATTGTTTTCGATGTCCTTTTGGGAAAGAGTATCCTGAATGTGATATTCAATGCGCACGATATCTCCGAGAGCTCATCCGCACCCAAACCAACAAAGCAGTAGCGGCCTTTATTGTCGAACCGATTCAAGGAGTTGGTGGCATCATACAACCTCCACCCGAATTCTTTCAAATTACTTATGAAATCGTCAAGGAATTTGGTGGATTATTTATCTCTGATGAAGTGCAAACTGGATTTGGCCGGACAGGCAATAAATGGTGGGGCATCCAGCATACGGGAGCTAATCCGGATATCATTACGCTAGCTAAAGGTTTTGGAAGCGGAATTCCGATTGGTGGATTCTTAACCCGACCTGAATATGCCGCTGAATATACTACAACCGACAGCTTTGCCACTTTTGGTGGAAATCCTTTATCTTGTGCGGGAGCTATCGCTGTTGTTGACATAATCAAGGAGAGTAATTACCTTGAACGGGCAGCCACAAATGGAGCGTATCTGAGAAAACAGCTAGACGCACTTAAACACGATCACAGAATTGTGGGTGAAGTTCGTGGGCAGGGAATGATGCAAGGGATTGAACTAATACGAAATCAAAAAACCAAGGAACCAGCCCCACAAGAGCTACTCAGCGTAATGGAACATTGTAAAACAGATGGTCTTCTCATTGGCAAAGGAGGCATCGATGGAAACGTAATTCGAATCCAACCCCCGCTAGAGCTTACAAAAGAACAAATCGATTTAGCTTATCAGATTTTGGATAAAGCGTTCAGCACGGTCGAGAAAACACTTTAGATATCACATAGATTCTTGTATAGATCAGGGCGGCGATCCCGGAAGAATTGCCAAGTGGAGCGAACTTCCTTAATCATATCCAAATTAATATCCACAATGAGGAGCTCGTCTTTATCAGGCGAGGCTTGTTTGACAATCTCACCACGTGGATTTGCTACATATGAGCTTCCATAGAAGGTGCCCATTTTCCAGGGACTCTCTCCAACTCGATTTATGGCAGCAATGAAATAGCCATTGGCTACGGCGTGTGCTGGTTGTTCAAGTGCCCATAGATGATCTGAAAGTCCTTGGACCGTTGCGGAGGGATTGAATACAATTTCTGCCCCATTCAGTCCTAAGGCACGTGCGCCTTCGGGAAAATGTCTATCATAGCAGATATAGATCCCAATTTTCCCATACTGAGTTTCAAATACTGGGTATCCTATATTTCCCGGTTTAAAATAGAACTTTTCCCAAAACCCAGGACCCAGATGGGGAATGTGGGTTTTTCGATATTTACCAAGTAATTGTCCTTGATTGTCGAGAATAATCGCCGTGTTATAATAAACGCCTGGCATATCTTCTTCGTACATAGGAGCAATTAGTATGAGGTTGTTACTTTTCGCTAATCGGCTCATTCGGTCACTTAGTGGACCGGGAATCGGTTCGGCGAATTTGTACCAAAGTGGTTTTTGTTCTGCACAGAAATATGGTCCAAAGAATAGCTCCTGGAAACAAAGAACCTGCACACCTTTTTTTGCTGCGGTTTCAGCAAAGGTTTCGTGTTTCTGAATCATTTTTTCCATGTTTTTACGAATGGTTTTTTCATCTGAAATGGCGCCTTCCCAATGAGCTTGAACCAAGCCAATACGAACGTTTCGCATTTTTTGCACCTTTAAAGAAAGAGTAAGCTAGTCTTTGGTTCTTTCCAGATTTAGAGATTTCCCAAAACCATAAAGGGTAACAATGCGATGAAAAAAGCGGAGTTGTGCGATTTATGCAGTTGGATATGGTTGTTCAGAACGGTACAATTGTAACAGCCACTGAAATGCTTCAGGCGGATGTTGGAATAAAAGATGGCAAAATTGTGGCTGTGAATAATGAGCTGAAAACCAACGCAGATACCCACATTGTAGACGCTAAAGGTAAGTACGTTTTCCCAGGAGCCATTGACGTACACGTACATTTACAGTTGCCTTTTGGCGGGACTATTTCAGCAGATGATTTTGAGAATGGAACCAAAGCGGCCGCAATGGGTGGTGTTACAACGGTCATTGATTTTGCAATTCAACAGAAAGGACATTCCATCATGGAAGCGGTGAAGGCTCGTAGGAAAGAAGCAGACGGGAGAGTGTGTATCGATTATGGGTTACATGCTGCAATTACTGATTGGAACCCACAGACCCAAGCAGAAATCAAAGAAATTATCGAATACGGAATTCCTACCTTCAAGATGTTCATGATCTACAAAGAGGAAGGTTGGATGGCTGATGATGGTATGCTCTTTCAAGCCCTTGAAGAGACGAAGAAGTATGGGGGGATGATTGGAGTTCATGCAGAAAGTGTTGACGTTCTCGATATGCTCATTGAACGATATGCTCAAGAGAAGGACAAATGGGGAGCATACGCACATACACTGTCCCGGCCATATTTTACGGAATCAGAGGCAGTGCAGCGCGCCATCAAATGGGCCGAAGTGACTGGTGGACGCTTGTATATTGTGCACATGTCTGCAGGAGAAAGTGCCCAGTATGTGCGTGAGGCTCGAGAAAGGGGGGTCCATGTATACGCTGAAACTTGTCCACAATACCTTCTTCTTGATGATTCTGTCTTCAAAGGAGAAAATGGCCACCTATATGCGACCTGTCCACAAATTAAGAAAAAAGAGGATGGCACTCGACTCTGGCAGGGCCTAATTAATGGTGAAATTCAAGTGGTCGCTACGGATACCTGTACTTTCGATACGAAACAAAAAGCCATGTGGGAAGGAGATTTCCGTAAGATTCCCTTTGGACTTCCTGGTGTAGAGACGATGTTTCCACTCCTGTATACTGAAGGAGTCGGTAAAGAGCACTTTTCTTTAAACCACCTAGTAAAACTGGTGAGCACTAACCCGGCGAAAATCTTTGGAATGTTTCCAGAGAAAGGAACAATTAATCCAGGGAGTGATGCCGACCTTGTTGTGTTTGATCCGAACAAGAAAGTGACCCTGCATGCAACAGATCTACAAACAAATTGCGATTGGAGCCCCTTCGAAGGTTGGAAATTGACAGGCTATCCGCAAACTACAATCTCTCGTGGAAAAATCGTTGTTTCTAATGGGAAATTTGTCGGTGACTGTGATCATGGACGGTTCCTGCACCGTCAAGCGGTTAAAAAACTGGACATCTAGGTTAGTTTCTTAACCCAGATTTTTTTTGAGGTTCGGATTGCAGTATGACTTCTTCTTGTCCTGTGTTTCTTTCAATTGATCCTTTTCGCAGGAACCGGATTTGTGATATCGCAGATGTAGGTGGCACTCCCTGCCGAAGTACTAGATAAAGCGCGAGGATCATGCCGGTTCGACCCAAGCCTCCTTGGCAATGGACAAGTGTTGGCATATCGTTGGCTTGAAATTCGTCAATGATTCGTAGAGCGGCGGTTCGTTCTTCCAACGAGCCTGCTGTATAATCAGGAATGGGATTTGTTTTCACTTGGAAGCCTAATTGTTGAGCCTTATGTAGGTCTTGTGAGCTTAAAGGCTGGAGGGAAAGAATCGCCCGAATTCCCTTTGAGTGATATAGCCACTCGAGACAAGGTCCAGGATAGCAGGACCCAGCAAGTTTCCCATTCATTAGCCAATAAAATCCACAAGTATCTACCATGTCAGTCACTTTAGTACATGTTAGGTTCCAGTAAATAGATTTATACATATATCCGAGATTCTTGTCGTTCTGGGTGAAGATTCTGAGATGTGGTAGACGATGGTGAAAGTGGTATTAATGGAAATTGGAGAAGATGCAACGACATCTTTTCGAGAAGCCCTTCAACTTTTAGGAGGTATCCCCGATTTCAACACGTCCCAACGTGAGGTGTTGTACAAACTGGGAGTATTTGACCCGAGACAAGAAGCGTATACAACGATACCCATTGCTCGTGCCGTCGTAGAGAATTTTTCCCAGGCACCAAAGATTTGGTTAATTGAATCCGATAACTATCGGGGTACGGGCACAGAGCGCCTTCAAATATGGAAGTCTCTCTTTTCAGAACGAGTTGTGCCCTTCAATCTCTCTGAAGATACTGAAATGAAGCATGTTGATATCGCAGGAGAGGAGATGCCCCTTTCACATCTACTCTTTGAAGATCGTGTCCTCATTAGCTCACACATCTTAAGGCGCTATTCTAAAGGGTCTGTGATAAAGAACCTTTTTGGATTAGCTCCAATGCGCAAGAAAGCTGTGTACCATAAAAAGCTAGAATCAGTAGTTCTTGGTTTATTCAAGGCGGTTGGGGGAATCGATTTGGCGGTCATCGATGGAACAACGGTATTGCCAAGCCCTGCAGCTAAAAAAGAGAAGCGGATTCCAGTGAATATGTTTCTTGTTGGTCGGGATGCGGTTGCTGTTGATGCTGTTGGTTTCGCACTCTTGAATAAAGATCCGATGAAAAGTAAAATGTTGAAAATGGCTAACGAGCAAGGGTTAGGTGAAGCCCATCTCGAAAAGATAGATATCGTTGGGAAAGATTTGGAAGAAGTTCGCGATCAAATTCAAGAAAAGATGAAAACAAGACTCAAGACAAAGTAAAAGTAATGATAATAGATTACAGAGATTTTTGGAGAATCTTGAATGTTTCTGTGATGCGTGGATGCCACTCATGATATAGTTCAAGGCGACGTTGATCAGCTTTTAAGAACTTGGCAATTGCTGGGGATTGCAGTATCTGATTGAGAATTAGGGCCTTATTGAGATAGGGAATTGAGGCATTAATCGTTGATTCCCAGATTGCCAAAGCCTCCTCTGCTTGTTGAAAAGCTAACGGCAGAGTGTCGACAGGAAACGGATTCGGGATTAACCCCTCGACTGTTTGTGCGGGATTAAGCCCTATCGTAACAAGAATTTGCTCAACGGGGGTGTCCTTTGGCAGAACAGCATTCCAAAGATCGGATTGTTCGTTAATCAATATGGAATAGACTTGTGAGCGGAGTTGAACGAATTGCCGAAGATGTTCTATCCCATCAATGAGTTGAGCGATGAACCGTTGATTCATCTTAAGGACTTCTGGTGAATAGGTTGAGACACCATCGGATTCTGTGACAAACATCGGCATAACAGATACGACTTGAGCAATTGTATCCAAGTATCGAGCAAACTGTTGCAGAGTAATGGAAGGATCCCCTTGAGTGTCAATTTCTTGAAGAATCGTAGAAAGGGGCACAAAGAAGTCGCGACGGGCATTCGCTTCCCACGCACTAGCAATTTGTTCGATATTTGATAAAAATGGGCCGCCAAATCGTTCGATTAGATTGGAGAAAAAGGAGTAATCGTTAATGAGTTGATGAGCAGTAACAATCAGTCGGTCCACTTCTTGTGCTGCATCTTCTAAAACCCAACGAAGGTAATTTTGGTCAAATTGCTTCTTTTGTAAGATTTGAGATGCGGTGATTTGGCGATTCTCGTATGCGTGGAGTTCTCGTTGATTTGCGCCTAGATTTTTTAAGAGCCCCAGGGTGTGATTCACCCATTTTTGCACATGGGTTGTATATTGTTGGACATAGAGGAGAACTTTGAGGAGAGACTGTAACCATTCGGTTTCAAGACGGACCGTTGTATCCGGCTCTTGTAGAATAGTCTTCAGCTGGTCAACATTGTATATTCCAGAATCTACTTGAAATAAAGCAACTATGTAATCACGGACCGTTTCAGTATGACGAGTGAACGCCTGAAGAACAGAAATCATCATTTTTCTCTCTCAATTAGTATGTAAAGGCGTTTCGGAGGTCATGCTAGAGGTTGCATATTAGTTAAGAACAGATTATCCACTTTTTTGCTATAAGCTTAGGGGGTTTTTGTGCCTAATTGACACTCATTTAGTGTGAAAACCATACCCAGCCAAGCACCAAACCTACTCTCAAGAAAAGAAAAAACACCCTTCCCACGACCAAGTCCGGATGATATTTTTCACCACATCGAAACTAAACGAGCCCGTTTAATCGCAGTATTGGGAGACCTAATTCGCATACCGACGGTTGTTCCACCCGGAAGCAATTACGAAGAAATCGTTACTTACCTTGAAACCCAACTCCAGAAACTAAAATTCCAAACCAAACGCGTTATTGTGCCAACAGAAGAAATCGCAAAAATCCCACTTCCGTTAGAAGGTCCACGAATTAATCTAGTTGCCCGACAAACCCATCAGCGCCAAGAAGTCGTAACGATTTATGCGCACATGGATGTCGTTCCAACCGAAGAGCCTTGGACAAAAGACCCATTCAATCCCGTGGTTGAAGACGGCAAGCTCTTTGGACGTGGCGCTATTGATATGAAAGGCAGCATCGCAGTCATTCTGTTAGCTATGGAAGTCATTCACGAGCTTAAGCTTCGACCCCATTTTAATTTGGTGTGCACCTTCTGTACAGACGAAGAAATTGGCATGTATCCCGGTATCTTCCATCTTGCAAAGGAGGGGTATGTTCAAGGTCATGTTATCAACACTGAACTTGGTGGTCAGGTCCCAGTTATTGTCGCTGGTGTTGCTGGAAATGTGGATGTGACACTAACAGTAAAGGGTCGAAGCTGTCATTCGGGGATGAACTTCATGGGCATCAATGCTATTGAAGCAACGATTCCGATTCTCACCGAGTTCCTGAAACTGAAAAACGAAGTTGAAAAACGCGAATCAGCTATACCACTTATTCCGCTTTTACGATCACTCGGAGCACCTTCCGATAAGGTCACGCCCATGTTTAATATCGACATTATCCAAGGAGGAACGAAGAGCAACATCGTTCCAGCGGAATGTCAGGTTGTCATCAATCGTCGCTACATTCCGGAAGAAACCTATGAACAAGTCGTTGAAGAAATCAAACAAGCCATTACCCGCGGAAAAACGAACAGTAAAGCCGTCAGTGTTGAGACAGCTATTATTCACACCTATCGTCCATTCAAAGCCGATACAACCAGCCAGCACGCATTGAAGATGCGAGAGGCGCTCAAAGCCGTTCACAATTATCAAGACAGCGACTTCATCTTCGGGGGTGGAGCTGCTTCAACGGATATGGGCTTCATCACCCAAGGGTGTGGCATTGACAAAATCATTGGCATCGGTGCAGCATCGCTTGATAATCTTTCAGCCCACAAGCCGGATGAATGGGTGCGCATTGATGATCTCATCAATATGGCTAAGCAGCTAGTCCACTACCTTTGCCTTTAGTTCTGGCTTTACCGCGTGTCTATGCCACAACTATTTTAGACCTTCAAAAATGCGCAAAAAACTTAGTTCAGTGATGCCTTATCCAACAACTTAATTGATGAAATCCGTTAAGCTTGGAGCGAGATTCAATGGCAAAAGAATTCTTGGAACCCATTACTGACCAGATATTCCTCGTTCAAGGCGAGAATGAAGGCCGATTTCCTCGAGCTCACTCAGTCCTTATTTTAGCAGAAGAAACAGTATTAATCGATACTGGCTGTGGGATTGCCCGGTTAGAAGCACTCAACCGTGAATTTGAGATTGATTGCGTTATCAATTCACATACACATGTCGATCACTCCGCAGGAAACTGGGTATTCCAAGATCTTCGTATTTTTGTCCCCCAAGAAGCCTTTAGCACAAGTGGTGATCTCATCGGACTTTCCAAACGATTTGTCGGTGATGTCCTTGCACCAATTTGGCGACGATTTGCCCAAACCCAGATGGGATTCCAAAACTGTCGGCCCACGCATAGCTATAATGAAAATACACCCTTCCAATTTGGGCAGATAGTTCTCACACCGCTATATACACCAGGACATACGATTGACCATTACTGCCTTTACTATGAACCGAAGCGCATTCTGTTTTCCTTTGATTATGACCTCACCTCGTTTCCTTGGTATGGCCACGAAGAATCTAGCTTGAAAAAGTTTCGCCAATCGATCGCTCGTCTGAAGCAGATACCCACCAAAATGGTGGTCTCCTCTCACCGAGGAATCATAACTTCAAAAATTTCTTCCGAATGGAAGACATATTCCGGTCGACTCGATGAGCGGAATGTTAGAATCCTCGATTTACTCGATTCGCCTAAAACATTAGACCAGCTAGTTGAATCTAAACCAATCTATGGACGATTTCCATATCAAGAACCCCTTTTGCGATACTGGGAGCGAATTATGATTCGGCTTCACCTAGAAGAACTCCAAGAAGTTGGTAAAATTCAACTCCAAAATGATAGATTCAGTCTTCAAAAAAAGTGAGCGAGGGGAGATGAGCTCTCCCCTCCAATTGTGTCGGATAGGCGGAACATTCCCTTTGCCATTCTAACGATGTCACTTTGGTAATATTGTATACTCAGCATTGCTTGCATAAGTGCCATCCCAACCAAGGAAGCCCCAGTCAAATCCGTTAAAAGGTTCACTTTCAACAATTCCAGGGATTCCCGGTCCTGGCCCAATGCGGGGTAGAAGCGTTGGTCGAATTGCGATCGCTACACCCATAGGAACGATAACCATGGCAAAAAGGAAGATAAACCCGATTCCGAGCAAGAGGATTTTCTTTGTTTTCAGTTTCATTTACAAATCCCTCCTGAGGATTGCCACCTTAATGAGGAAGCAACCCAGTTGGTTGGTGACTAATCTTACCTCAGAATCGCATATCAATCGACGGGAGCTAATTTGTGCAAAAAAACGCAGAAATCAGTTTCAGAGAGACGATTTTTGCACCGGTCGGTATAAATCCTGGTTTTTGACCAAAAAGGAGCAGGAGCTAAGTCTCAAGTAGAGAGTTAAGCTGATTTTGACCCAGTCCCGGAAATTTTCGATGAGGGAACATAACCATGGTGTGAACTACGGTACTATATGGAGACTCCTTGAGTTCCAGATCAATTGCTTCCACATGATGTAAGGTATCGACGGCAAAATCAAGGAGCAGAGTGGGTTCATCACTTAGAAGATATGAGGTCCAATATTCTAGCGGGTATCGCTGCTCAAGCCAAGCAACCAACTTTCTGGGACTAGTATTCTCTGCATTATAACGGATACGACTTCGAAACTCGATTTGATTACCAGCGCTGCGAAGCCATTCAAGTGTAAAACGTAAAGTGCCCGAATTTTGTAATTGGCGAAGCACCATGCGAACACGCTTGGCGCTCATCTCTGTTCTTCGAGCCATATCTACGACTGGCATCCGTGGATTTTCTCGCAGACACCTTAATACATTCAATTTAATTTTCGTGAAATCAAAGTTTAAGGCCTGAGGTTTTGAATGCACTTCTTTTGTGATATGGGGATGCATTTCGATGACATCATGAATTTCGACATCAGACACACGATCAAGACCACGGAGAAATTGTCCAAAGTTCACGGTTCCCATGTTACCTCGAACTTCCGCTTCCACATCATAGGTGCCATCCGCCAAACGTGAGACTAACCGAACGACCGGACTTTGCCCAATTTGGTGAATGAATTCATGTGCATCTTCGGATCCGAGGGTTGATACCTCAGCTATGACCAAGTGGGCCCCAAGAGCCTCTGAGTTGAGTTCAACGAGAAACCGCTGAATTACTCCTAACTCAATCAGCTTTTCAATGCGGCTTCGAATCGTTTTACTCGACACTTCTAATTTTCGTGCTAGTGCTCGAAAGGACTGCCGACAATTGCCTTCTAATTCGGCTATAATACCTTTATCAACCAGGTCCACGGGGGTCACCGAACCCTCCAACTAACTGTACATTCAGGTTAAAGAGGTATATATCCATTCATGTTCACGGTTTCTAGCCATGTAAGCCCCGAAAACAGGATTTTACACCGGATTGTTCAAAAATGGGTAAAAAATTGGTTAGCAAAGTTCATTCTTGAACCTCTAAGCTCCCCTTGATTGATATGTGATGCCGCCTTTGGGTTACATGTTCTCAAGAACCTCATAATTGGATGGTGATGGAAAAATGGCAACCAAAGATTTGGGACATGAACCGCAGCAACTTACTCAAATTCCTCAGGACGAGAAAGAGCAAATCGTTTACAATTGGGTGTACGTAACAGAGAAAGGCTATGATATTGATGTGCAAGTGACTGTAGTAGGTCAAGAATTGTTCACGATTGATACGCCCTGGTATCGCGCACAAGTAAGAACCTACGATTTAGTTGACACTGTTGTTCGCTTCTGTCAATCCATGTATGGATTAGGTGTTCTGACTGTAATTATCTAATAACGGCAACAGACATAAGTTTCTGAGAACTCTAAAAAAAGAAACAGGAGGAGGCAAGGCCTCCCATGAATTGTTAGTTTGTTTTAATTAGCTCTAAAGAATGATGATTTTGTTCGTATCGGGTGGTGCAAAGTCCCAGACATCATTTGTATTTCCGCAGTGAACAACAAAATTATCACTGGAGTATGGACCAAGTCAGATTCCTGCAACTGTTTCAGGATCAATGAAGAAAGGCCAATCATAATAGTAAGGCACCACTTCAAGAGTTTGTTCATTGACATCGTTGAAGAAGATCTTATTGCCACTGCCACCATCAGTAAGTGTTCCCCAAAATGGAGTCCAAGCTTCACCCCAGAGTCCGAAATAAATGCCCATAAAGCCATGACCAGAAATTGTATTACCAGCTATCCGGAATCATAGAGCCAGGCATCAAAGATCCCGCCACCTGTTGCGTCATCCAGATAAATATCGTTGCAGAGAATGTAGGACCTAAGGGAATGGATTCCTGTAAAACCATAAGTCCAATCGACTAATACAAACATGTCAGATTCGAAAGCTAATTCGCCTTCAATTTTGGTGGTTTACATTGAGTGAATAAGGTCTTGCTAGGTTCTTTGTCAAAATAATATGAAGCAACCCAGACACCCTCATCGCTAAAGAGATCTAGATTAAACCCGATTGTTTGGAGATTTAGAAGATATTGAAACAGCAGAATTGTTTCTTCAAGGGTTAGACGAAGTTCAGGTTGATTGAGTGTGGTCATCTCATTGGATGATAAGTTGGCATCTAGCCCCCACATCTTTTCAGGAAGAATCACCTCGATATCCATCCGGATTCGCTCTGGTTCATCTGATTGTCGGACGAGGAGGATTCGGATTCGATTGGTTTCTTGTACAGTGACAGCCATTTCAGAGATTTGATTAAACACGAGTTCATCTTCATGAATGGAACGCAGTCGCCTGTATTCTTTAATCAAATCCGAAAACCTCATGTCATCCTAGCTCCTTGTGGGGTCGCCCCTCCAATTGCGTGGATAATAAGCGTAAAGAATGACTGGTGAGGGTGGGTTTTCTATTGACCGGTACTAGGGAGGGTCAAAAAAGTCTGCAAACAGAAGAAACATGGCTGTTCTGGAACGTGAACCCGTGCTAAATGGAACCCCACTGATTCTGGTAAAGAAATCGCTCAGAGGCAAGGCTTTTTATAGGGGTGAACGTTTGGCAGGTGTATCAGCACCCAATGGCGAATTGTGTTTGGGCACAAATCCAAGTATGGTAGAGTCCCGAGTTACGTTCTCTTTTTGGATCCTGATTTGATATAGACACGTGGTACCGAAAATGAGTTACGATCGAGAGCCTGTAGAGGCAACAGTCGCAGATCTGCGACCCAGTATGAAAAGTTTGAACATCACCTTCAAAGTCGTCGAAAAAGGCGAAGAACGCGAAGTCACCTCCCGTAAAGACGGGGAAACCCATCGAGTCCTTGACGCTCGTGCCGGTGACTCCACTGGCACCGTAATTATTAGTTTATGGGACGATATGATCGACACCGTCGAACAAGACAAAAGTTATCGTCTCGAAAACGGTTACACCAGCTTGTTCCAAGGCCATCTCCGATTGAACATCGGACGGTATGGCGAACTGAAAGACGCAGACAGTGATATCGAAGAAGTCGACATGGACAACGATCTCTCTGCTGCCGAACACGAACGCCCCCCACGCCGCTATGGCGGCTACAGCCGGGGCTATAGTGGTGGCGGTGGATATCGTCGTGGTGGCGGCGGTTCACGCCGTGGCGGACGAGACCGAGATCGCGGTCGAGGTCGCTACTAACACCACTTTCTAATACAAGGAGGCACTGCCACAAAATATTCTGGCATGACCTCCCGTTTTCTTTTTTTATTATCCTGAAAAAATCCTAGAAATAAGGTCTCAGTTGGATTCACGATCGATTCGTGACCACTTGAAACCCCGACCTCTACGAGTTGGTGGATTAGAGCGAGTTCCAGATCGCTTTTTGCTTTTCGACTCCTTTGCCAGAGACCGTGATTGCGAAGACAAGTTCCTTTCTGTGTTCACTTCAGCGATGCTTTGATCTGATGGCCCGAGTTTTCCACTTCGTCCCAGACTAACCTGCAGCCGACCTTGGAATAACCCAGATTGTCCCCCATCGATGCGGAAGACCTTTCCAGGTTCGACTTGGGTAATTTCATCATCCCATAGTGTTAACAGCATCACACCAGTTTCGTCCCCGATGAGCATATCCGCGACTTGATGTTTTGACCCGTCATTTCGACTTTGTACTTTTCGCACTGCTTCGGTTTTGATAACTTGGAAGGTGATTGTAATGCCCCGTTGATAGGGGCGGAGGTTGGCAAGTTTTTGTGTTTGGTTTCTTGACACGATTATGACCTTGAAGTAGCTTGCTGATCTGTGAGTCTGAAAAGCCGCCGTGACCCACAGATACCCATACGCGAGTAAGTAGCTAAGAGCCGCGTAACTTTCGAATAACAGACCAAGGGGATAATTCTCAGAGCTCCTTAAATATCTACCCTGTCACCCGGATACCTGCCTTTCACATTTCATTCTGAATCTTGGATTTTCTCACCTGGTGTGAAGGTCATCTTCTTCTGACGTCGCCACCAAACTATCAGCCCCCCTACCACGAGGCAAAGCCCAATAGCCCATGGGGTTACAAGTAAGAATAGGGGAATATAACCACCACCATCGCTAAGTGGAGGAGGACCGCTACTGGGGTCATTATTGATCGTAATATTACCAATCCATTGTGTGTAATTTTCCCGCATTCTGATACCAAAAACCGAACTGGTGGTAATTTGGGGAGTTTCATGAGTGCTTCCCCAAGTCTCCATGTACTTTTCGTTGGGTGACGAGCGGTTGAGCCAGATGTAAAGGTGCAGGTCATATTGTCGGACGATTTCGACCTGGATCCTTTCAATCTGTTTGGATGGAGTGCTATTCTCTTCCCGTCCACCATACAAATAACGAATACCATCCACCCGTTTCCGTAATTCGAATATATGAGGAACACTCTGACGACAATGACTATATCCCGTTATCCGATATTCTAAGAAATACGCATTAAGTGGAAATCCGTCAAACGCATCGCCATCGGCAATGAAGAACACAGTCCACCGCCTGTGACCATCTGTTCGGTCAACCCATACGGTAAAGTTCCAGAAACCATAAATCGTATCACTAGGGGCTGTAATATAGTTCTGATAGGATTCAGTTGCGGTTAACCGACCATTTTGAATTACAAAACCACCCTCCCGAATCGTCCACTTGTCCAGATTAGGGAAGTTCTCAACAAATTTGATGATTGCAGTGCTGGAATCGGGAATCGTAAACGCAACGCAAAGCAATGCTACGAACAGCATTGCTGCAAAGCATAGCCGTTTTCTCATTTAGAGACCCTCCAACCTGAGCCATAATCGTCTGTATCGTATTTATTTATTCGGATTTCAACGGGGTATCTATGGTTACAGGTGACCTGAGATATTCTGTGATTCCTACCATTTAAGCAATATTCACCTATTCAGGGTACAAAGAGGACACAAGACGAGAAATTTCGAATGTTTTACGACCCTATGCAGAACGAAAAAGGCAGCGCAACTGGCAAGTCTTGTTTTTTGGTAACTGAATCATAATGTGTGGAAATCAGACTTTCCACGCTGATTTTGGGTGCGCTACTGGAAACGGCGCACATGCTAGCCTATCGAACTCGGGTTTCGGATAAGAAATCAACTGAGTCGATACGTGTAAAAGAAAGTGGGAATACCAGGGAAGCGGATGCCGCCCTGGTATTCGCGTCCTGCACGGATGGAGTGTGTATTTTTGAAAACATTCGACTCGGGTAACTATTCTTCGTGAAGGCTCTGTGTGAGAATCTGGATCGATAATCAACCTGATGACATTATTCTTTGAGTTCTTCTCCTGGTTTTATGTTCACTTTCTTTTGGCGGTGTCGCCAAACTACTAATCCTCCTACTACTAAGCATAAACCAATAGCCCAGGGCGTTACGAGCAGAACTTCCGGCGGAATTTTATTAATTGTTTCAGTGTTTAAAGCGGGGTCAATGGGATCTGGTCCGTTCTCTGGATTGTTATCAACGCAAATGTTGTCAATCCATACCTGCTGATGGTGGTCAAGAAC
>JABXGS010000067.1 GCA_016550425.1 archaeon | reverse complement strand
CACAGTGCACACACTCCCCACATCTAATCGATAGATTCCCGGTTGTAGAGGGATTGCCTTTACTTGAAGTGGGCAGGTGTCAGTATCATCAGAGAAAATCCGGACACCATCTTCTTTATCAATTACTTTCATACGGGAGCCAATTATCCGGTGCGCCCCCTGCTTTATCTCTTCAAGGGTTGCCACAACAACTACGTCACCAAATTGACCTTTCTCTGGTTTCTTATTCATCCGGTGTCGCATCCACGATTCTTCGTCACTAGCGCTGCTAGTGATATTCTCCTAAGTTTCATCGCCTTATATGCCTTTACGTCACTTTTGGACGGTTAGCCTTTAGTTTCCAAGATACAATAGAAGGCAAAGCAAGAACATCATAGCAGCAAACAGCACTACAACAACAGCTAACTCAATTGTAAAAAGAGCACCTAAAGGTGTCCCAATAATAAGAACTGGATAGACTAGCAAGGTAATCAGAACAATAAGAAAGACAATACCGATCAACCATCCACGACGCCGACGACTGAACAACATTATAGGGTTCACCCTTAGAAGGTTAGCGTCACACTCTTTGACCAGTTCCTATAAGCCTTTCGTCAGAGTCACTGAATTTCAAGGGTCCTGTTGAGAGCAAACAACCTCACTCAAATCAGGAAACCTTATGTGAGTATCCCCTCAAGAGGAATTACCCAGATCATCGGGTGAAACCATTGTGCTTCTTTCAACGATTTCCCTTGCCGCGATTCTTACTCTTTTAAGTGGTGTTCTATCAGGAATTGGACATTCGATACAACGTTATGGACTTGACAGATTACCTGAACTGACCCCCCGCGCTTTTTACCAACGCCACATGCGTCTTCTCTTTGCCCTATTCACGACCCCAATATGGCTTTTAGGGGCGATTCTCGCTGTTTCTGGTGCCTTAATGCGTTGGCAGGCTTTTTCTTCAGGGGATGTCAGTTTCCTCAAACCTCTAACCAATATCAACATCCTCATCGTCATTGTTGTGGGTGTCCTGTTTCTAGGTGAAATCATCCGGCGAGTCGAATGGGCTGGCATCGCTTCACTACTCACCGGCGTTTTCGTTCTCAGCCTATTTGCTCAGGAACGATTCATTGAAACTTACAACGTGTATTGGTATAGCATTTCTTCTCTTGTTTGCTTTCTACTCGTAATCCTTTTCGCCTTTATCGGCACTCAACTGAAACGAACCGCTCGTGAAAAAGAACTCTTCTTCGCAATTGGTTCAGGAATACTATATGGCATCGCCACAATTTTCCTAAAAGCTATGACTATTGAGGTCATCCAAGTCCTTGGCTATTTCAGTGTCTTAGATCTACTCTCATTAGTCATCCTCATTACTCGACCCTCCTTCTGGCTATATCTTTTCAGCTCAATAATTGCCTACTTTCTTCTCCAATGCGCCTATTCTCGCCGTCGAGTCTCCGTTGCCTTCCCTGTAAACAACTCACTTTCCACTCTGGTCCCGATTCTTATAGCCTCACTCGTATTTGGTGACTCACTCCTCATCCTCATCGAGGACATGATTATCTTTCCGCTCTCCTATCTCCCCGTCCTTGGCATCATAACCATTCTCATCGGAGTTCTCCTCCTTCGACGATTCCAAGCGCAACATCCCACCACAACCCAAGATACAAGACTGCTAGAGAACACTAAATCTGAGGAAAACATTAAAGGACTTTCAAAACGAGCCCAATATCTACTCGGCCTCTAATATGTGAAACCACAGGTGAATACGCGATGGATCGATTTCTTCCCCAACTCGATGAGGCATGTAACGCAGGGTACGATTTTGTGAAGCAAGGACCCATTCTTCTCAAACGTACTGATATCAATTCTGTTATGCCCAATTCAGGCACCATCCTCAATGACCGTCGAATCCGCGAGGCTCTCTTGACAAGTATCGAACTCAGAAAAACCGGTGCAACTGCTATCACTGAAGGGGCCCACCAATCCCGCAAGGGAAAATCGGACTTCTATCCCACCATTACACATACACGAGTCTTGAACCAGCTCCTCAAGGAAGAGCATCCAGCTGCTTACAAGGAGTGGGAGTATGTATTCAATGAAACCTGCTGGGATGTATCTCAATTTGAGCTATTAATTCACGGCAAAAACGTTCTAAGTAATAATATCCGCTTTGCTCCCTGGGAGTTGAACACTCCTACAGATTTGGAATCCATTCCACCCATTCGTTTAATTGAGAAACTCCAAAATGCTGGGGCTAAAATTGGTTATGTGCAAGACGCCTTTGCCTCCGCTCATCGGGGTGGGAAGGGTAAAGACACTTCTATGTATGCTTTACCTACGTTTCTCAAGAAGCGGCAAATCCCCGTTTTTCCATCTCGTGCTTTTGTCAACGAGATGCGAAAGTATGCAAAAATCAACAAGTTAATCTCTCAAAGCAAACGAGTTGTCATCGCATTATTTGGTGGAAAAATCAAAGATTACATCGATGTATTATCACTTTACAAACGTCGGGACAACACCGAATTTCTTGCCGGTTCCCTCCTGAGCCTTATCTTTCTGAAAAGCCAAAACCCCTCACTCAGTTTTGGCGTCAATGACGAACGGTTCTTCAACGATATCGGTGCAAAAGAACTCACGGAGTTCGCAAAGCACTATACACCAAATCGGGTTCACCTGGCTGAGGATTTGCTCCTTTCCACTCCTGAACACACGATTACACAATCCTTAGGACCTAAAGCTAAAATCCGAGACGACGTTCAAGGTATCGGACCCGCTACCGCAAAAGCATTTGCGGATTTGGTTCAGGGTGCCCAACTGCTCATTGTCAACGGATGTCCCTGTAATATTACCCGATTTGAAGATTTTGGGGCTCCCTTTACTGAATTCCTTCAACTGACCCGAAAACAGAATGGTGGTCTCACAATCTATGAATGTGGTGGAGATGCAATAACCGCTATTAAATTCACGAATGTGGCCACAGATGTGAGTTCAACCGCTGGAAAACTTGGGCTCCTTGCACCAATGATCGAAACAGAACAAGACCTGGAATTATATGCTCCTTCCATCATTCCTTTCCTTTAAAGCATTATCAGTAAAACACATATTTGCGCTGCCGATAAGATTGGGCTTCAGACTTATTCGATGGTACGTCCACAATGACTACAAAACGTGGCATTCGGCGGCAATGGAGCTCCACAATGCCAACAAAACCCAGTTCGAACAGGTTTCTCATCCGCAAGACTTGATTCAACCGATGACCGATAATCAGGCGATGATGGACTTTGGGGTCGAGAGTCTGCAGGTGTCCACAAATACTCCTGGTCCTTATGCCTTCTCCGTTGAATACGTACACACACAAAGAATACAATTATTAAAATGACGGCAGCAGCGAGGATGACCCAGATAATCATTCCAACCCCAGTCACCACGAGAGAATAGTAAGCCCCAGTGTTGTCATCAGTGACATTGCGTCCACCAGCATCGATTACACTCACAAAATAGTTGACAGTCACTCCTGGCAAAAATGTACCCATCGCCCCTTCCCAGGTATCTCCACCAAGAAAGACCATGTCAATATGATACCATCGAGTATCTCCCTGGCGTTGATAAAAAATCGTAGCATTGACAATCCATGTATCATCTGTTACTTCAAGAGTGACAATCACAAGATCCCCAAATCCAGGAACCTCTGGGCTGTGACTTACATGTGTAATAATAGGGTCCTCCAAATCCACAACGAACTGAGAAGTAATTGATAACCGGCGCCCTGATCCAGCAAGTTCCATTATTAGGGTAGCATTATGAAGACCCGAAGTAAGTCCAGAGATATCCTGACTAGTGCCCAACCCTGTATATACTAGACCATTATCGAGGTATAATTCGTAATGATCAATTCCTGGACCTGCGGCAGTACCCGTCCATTCAATTGTGAAATTCGGTGAGAGAACGGCACTACCATCTATAGGTGAAAGAAACTGCATGAAGGCCCGTAATATTGTGACATTGTAAGAGCTACCTACTGTGTTCTCAACGACCATGGAAAATTGGCCTATGGACGACACGTAGGAATCCACTTGTCCCAAACCAATACCGAATGCCCCATCGTCAACAGTGGAAGTTCCAGGATGAGAATCAATCACCTTAACAATTCCTTTTCCAGATTGAAGCGACTCATCAATGTAGGTAATAACGACTCCTTCACCACCTGCTCCAGCCCAGGGAAGTGAAGCATCGTAGCCAATTTTTCGCCGAACTTCTATGAGGAAGTATTGTTCAGCGGTGATATTAATTCGAACTAGGTGAACACCTGAAGTACTCTGTTCAAGCGGATCAATCACAGTGGTTAGATCTGATGCGACTTCTACCGTATTGGTTGCATTCACCCAACCAAGTTGGGATTTACACCATCCCATCATGTGGGCGGGCTGGTCTCCTAAATCCATTGGACCATTCCAAGACCCTTTAGCCATTAACCCCCAATGACCGACATATTCTGCACCAGTATAATCTACATCATATAAATCGGGTAAACCCAAATCATGTCCAAATTCATGTGCTAGAACTCCCACAAAGGAAGGGTCTCCTGGCAGACTTTCTTCGGGACTCACTGAGGCGCGCTGGATACTTACTCCGTCATTGGTTGGTTCATTGAAATTCCACCATTCACTAGACCAATAATCTCGCCAGTCATGACTCAATTCTTGTCCTTGACCCGCATGAATAATCGTTACTCCATCATAGTTAGAAAAATCCACAATCGGATCCGCTAGATCAATTGCTTCCGATATTAGATCGAATTTTGGATCACTCGGAGATGAGGTCCCATCAACATAATATTCACGATTATTT
>JABXGS010000066.1 GCA_016550425.1 archaeon | reverse complement strand
ATTGATAATTCGCAAAAATCGAACAGATCTCAGGTTGCCCTCCGAGCTTCCGTTGTTCAGCAGCATTCCCTCGTCCTCCCGTGAAGGCATTTTGGAGCTTCTTCTTGATTACTTTCGGTGGGTCCACAGTGAATAGAGCTGACTCAGGTTCAGAGGCTGACATTTTCCCACCTTGCTGTAGTCCCTGGAGAAACCTTGAGTGTATGATGCCTGGTTTCAAATAACCGAGTTTGGGTAACACATCTCGGGCTGCACGAAAATGTGCATCTTGGTCGATAGCAAGGGGAATCACGCAGGGTACGTTATGCCCTACACGGACAGAATGGAGGAAGGCAGGAACAGCTTGAAAGCTGGTAAAGAAAATAGATCCGATGTTATTTGAATTTGTGAAACCAAAGATTGCTTTCGCAGTGGAAAACGTGATGCGTTTAGCTACTTGAATCGCCAGAGGGTAGATAGTCCTAGCGTGGAGCGAATCCACGATGATGTGTGTATTTTTGGGATCAAAGCCAGTAGCAATGAGATCTAAGGCATTCTCCTTAGCATAGTACTGTGCTTGGTCGAGTTCTAGCTCGAATTTGAAGAGATATTTTTCGTCATCTGTGAGTTGGAAGTAATAGGGGCAGTTGAACTTGTCTTGCATCCATTTGGTGAAGATGAACTGGGTAAGGTGTCCGATGTGGGTGTGGCCGCTGGGACCCCGACCGTTGTATAAATAAAAGGGATTGCCTTTATCGTATTCATCGAATACAAAGTTCATGTCACGGTGGCTGAAGTAGATGCCACGTTTCAAAAGGTAATGCAATTCTCCGGTATACTTCTTGAAGCGTGCAAGCAGTTTGTCATCGATTGGTTCAGTACCAAATTGCTTAATCAGCTTCGCATAGTCCACATCGCCTTTTACTTCCCATGGGGTCACAACAAACTCATTATCGCGAGGCATGATTCTTCACAACTCCGTTTTTCATGTATTCAATTTTATACTGTCTCTTCTCGATTATACACTTGGTAAATCTTTGTTTCGTACTGGCTAAGTTCTTAAAAGTTGAGGCGGTAGCAGTGTTTACTAGGCGTGGAAAAGAGAACAGGCTATGGGTTCGGCCAAAAATAATCGCCTAACATCCTTCACTACCATCTGTTCATCATCGTCCTCTGTATATAAATCATATTCATGAATGCAACCGAGTTTAGTTCTTGATGGTTTTTAAGCTAAAGAATGCGAGTGTTTTTTAGCAAGAATTTCACAAAGAGGCTTGAGGGTTCTCCCTTTGAGGGAAAAATATGGCAAAAGCACCTGAAAGTTTTGAAACAAAATATGTGCCCATGGATTTTGGCAAGGTCCTTGAAACCTCGCTGCGCTACTGGATCAAGAATCTTAAGTCCTACTTCATTTTATACTTCTTTGTCCATTTTACTATCCTTGTATTCGGCTACGGTACATTTTTTCTTTCTGGGAGAAATTATCTTGTTCTACAATTCGCTGGATATTTGGGTATTATCTTACCCTACTGGCTAATCTCCTATCTTCCTCCCTCCTTCTTAGCAATCGGGCTCGCAATCACAGTCATTATCGTGATAATCATTAATCTCGTTATCCAGGTCTTTTTAGGAGGGATGGTAATCCAGCATACCGCTGACTTTCACGCGAATCTCTCTCCAACACTCACAGGAAGCTTTAATCACACACGAAACCGGTTTTGGTCAATAATTGGAGCTCAGATTCTTCTTGTGCTAATTGTTACCGGAATTGGACTGGGGACAGGACTTCTCATGGCAGTGTTGGGGATTGGGTTATTTTTCCTAGGACCTATCGGAATGTTAGTTGGCATACTCATAGGGGCAGTTTTAATGATTGTTCTCCTGGTTTATGTAACAGTTCGTCTCACAGTGGTCGTTCCCTCAATTATTCTTGGTGATGAAACTGCTATCGGAAGCATCGATCAGAGCTGGCGTCTTGTTGGAGGGAACTGGTGGCGAACCTTTGGCATCACATTCATTATCGGGATAGTGAATATTGCCATCGAAATTCCTGCTTCAATCATAACTTCGCTAGCGCTAACTGGAATTTATCTTCCCACAATCACAATTATTGGCATCATCACCTTTGCTATTACGAATTCAGTGCTAACCGGAATTACAACACCTCTTGGCAATTCCACTTCCACCATGATTTACCACGACCTTATGGGACGCGAATATGTCCCCTCTCAGCTTGGTCCGCCTCCTCGGGTTCACGCATATACAGAATGTCCAGTATGTAAGCGCCCGGTCTCTCCAGGTGATCGCTTCTGTGGGCAATGCGGTCGGGAACTCGACATCGATTAGGATTCTAGTAGACTACTCTCTTCTAGCATCTTCAAGTATAGAAACGCAATAAACGTTCTAGGTCACGAATTGAAAAAAGGTTTAAAACCCCCAGTACCCACCATACGCCAGTCTGTCTCAGGGGTCATGGCCTAACCAGGTATGGCAACGGGCTCCAGAAGAAGCCACCAGACAGATTAAGCTGACCGGACATCCGGGATGACGATGTTCTGGAGCGACCTGGCGACACCCGTAGGTTCTGGGTTCAAATCCCAGTGACCCCACCACCTCTTCCTTCCCATAGAATTGCTTCCCCTAGCATTTCTTCAATATGCCCTACTACCTTTTTAGGCGAAGGACTTCAAAAGGTGATTGATCTTTGGAGGTTCATTTCAGATGGTATTTTTCGATCCCACTATCATCATTCTTCTTCAATTATTACTTCCCTATTTCGTCTGGGAGATTCTCAATTTTGTTGGTGATCCACTAATCTATGTCATGCTCTTGGGCATTACCTTTTGGTGTCTCAATAAACGAGAAGGCAAAATCGCTATTATGCTGGTGATGTTTTCAAATTTCATCAACATACTATTGAAATATGCCTTCGGGATGCCGCGTCCTCCCGCATCGTTGCGACAAAACCCTGAATATGCGGCAGATCAATCTTATGGGTTTCCTAGTGGTGCCGTACAAACGGCAAGTACTTTCTGGGGATGGGTTACACTGCGGTTGCGCCGATGGTGGATTGTCATCGTTAGTGGAATCTTCATCACCATTGCTGCGCTTGCCCGGATGGGCTTGGGATTACATTTTCTGGGTGATGTCATTGGTGGAATCATCGTTGGAATCATCCTCGTGACTTGGGCCTATTTCTTGGTTCCCTATCTCAAGCCCCAGTGGAAACGGTTACCTACCTTCCTGCAGAATTGGTTGTTACCAATCATTTCTTTGGTATTCTTTTTCATCTATCTCGCTGCCTATGCCCTCGGGCTTCCATATTTCCCTTCTGAGAATGTTGCCATTTCACTAGGCGTGGTATTCGGATTCAGTGCTGGGCTGGTTTTAGAAAAGCGGTATGTGAATTTCACCATGGATATTTCACGGAATACCAAAATCATTCGAGCAATTCTTGGGGTTATTATCTCCATCCTCATCTACATTACCTTGTCTGCAGGATTTTCTCTCATACCCACATTTCCGCTTCTAAGTTACACAACACGGTTTATCCGGTATATTCTAGTGGGCTTCTTTGGGGCTTTTGTCATTCCACTCCTGTTTACTCAGATTGAAAAATTGCACCCACAATAATCTTGTTCCGATCAGTTGAACAGGAAATGCAAATAATTGAAAGGGTTGGTCGGATCAGCGGACCTTGCTGTTGGTTGTAAGTACAATTTCTCCGAACATTTCTTGTTTCGCTTGGCAAATTGGGCATTTGTAGGGTGGCTCTTCTCGGAAGGTTACGTATCCACAGACTTTGCAATAGTAGAACTTTCGGTTGGTATCCCTTGCTTCAGTTGTTGCAGCAATATCTTTGGGTTGCTCGGGAGTTTTCCCCATGGCTCGATCGACTTTTTCTTGAGGGCGTCTTTCGGGAATGGGTTCCATTGGTTGCTTCCCCTCGAAGACCTCTTTATCGACATACAGTGAACAGAAACATTGCCCAAATTCTTCTACATCTGGATCACGATATTCACAAGGACAGATAATATCTCGGTCCCATTCGAATTTTCCTGAGGAAAGTCGGCAAGGACAGGAGCCATATCCATAACGCTCTTCGTTTTCCGTTAAGCCTTCAAGGAGATTTTGGAGAAATTCGGGGTTTGGATTAAGGAAATAGCCATGTGCTTTCGCGTCCGCCTCCGCTTTTCGCTTCACTTTTTCAATAGTGGTCATATTTCTAACTCCTTACTAATCTGGTCTTTCTTGAAACCCGTAATCACGGTTTTATCATCAATTATAATCGTGGGAAAAGCAATTCGCGCTCCATGCTTCTTAATATCTTTGTTAACGATTTCTTTATCGGGGTGGTCGAGTTTATCAACATCGACGTATTCGTACTCAATGCTGTTATCATTGAGAAAGGCTTTAGTCATTTTACACCAGCCACAAGTACTCAAAGCGTAGAGCAGAACATGGTGCTGTTTTCTGTCGCCTCGGACTTTTTCACGTTTCATGATAGATTGTCCCTCGGCACCCCCTAATTGTCTGCCTTTAAAAGGGTTATCAACTTACCTGACAGCGTCTTGGATGCCTGTCGGTAATCTACTCGTATTCTCGATAAATTGAAAAATAGTAGAGCTGCATACTCCACGTGTTTGCTAGACTGTCTTGGAGTGCATGGATATGAGATTTGAGCATATTATTTCACCGGGGACTGCTCACAATAGCTATTTCTTTGCAGATAAAGGTGTAGCTTTCGTTGTTGATCCACGCCGTGATGTAACTGTCTATCTTGAACTCGCGAATGAAGAGTGTACAGATATTCTCTATATCTTTGAAACCCATCGGAACGAGGACTATGTTATCGGCTCCCTAGAATTGCAGAATCTAACAGGGGCAGAAATTGCGCACAGTCGAAAAACCCAGTTCAAATACGGCGAACATAACGTGAAAGACGGGGACACTTTCGATATTGGCCGGTTCCGCGTTGAAGCCCTATATACTCCAGGTCATACTAACGATTCTGTTTGCTATTCCGTAACGGATACAGGAAACGGCTCTCGTCCCTTCATGGTGTTCACTGGTGACACGCTCTTCGTGGGCGATATCGGGAGGACTGATCTTCCGGGACTGGATATTTGGGAGAAAATGACTGAGAAACAGTATCATAGTTTGCACGAAAAGCTTCTGCCTCTTGGCGATGATGTTTTAGTATATCCTGCTCACGGGGCGGGATCAATTTGTGGGCATAAGCTTAGTGATCGGAATTTCAGCACCATTGGCTATGAACGGCATCACAATCCCGTATTGCAGCTAGAGAAAGAAGCGTTCATCGAATATGTCTTGGGTATCAAATTACGACGTCCACCCTATTTCCGGAAGATGGAAGAGTATAATTTAGATGGGCCTCCTTTGCTTCGTGATGCAATGGTTCCACAAGCTTTGAAGGTCTCCGAATTTGAGAAAGCAATGGAAGCATCTAATACCATCGTAGTGGATACGCGTAATCCCGATGCTTTTGCAGCGTCTCATCTACCAGGATCTTTGAATATTTGGCTTAGTGGATTATCCTTCTATCCCGGATGGACTTTAACCTATGACCAAGAGATACTCCTCGTATTAGAACGAACAGAGGATATTGAAACAGCTAAACCCTATCTCTGGCGAATTGGCTATGACAACATTGTGGGTTATTTATGTCCAGGAATTCATGTCTGGAGGACGCAAGGTAAACCTACCGATCAAATTGGTGCTATCAAAGCGACTCAGTTAAAAGAGCGACTTGAGAAGAAAGAGCTGCGACTCCTAGATGTTCGCTCAACAGCAGAATGCGAAGCTGGATTCGTCGAAGATTCAACATATGTCTATGTAGGTGAACTAACTCAACATCTAGACAAGATTCCACGTGATAAACCACTTGCAACAACTTGTGCTTCTGGATTGCGTGGAAGCCTAGCCGCTAGTATTCTTCGCAGACACGGATTCACTGATGTCAGCAATGTATTGGGCGGTCTCAAGGCGTGGGAGGCTCTTGGTTATCCGCTATCGCCAGAGTGTCCCGCAGAATTCTAAAGAAGTAATGGATTTGGTGCCCTCTCATTTCACGGAATGAAATATCCCCAGAAAAACGCGAGAACAGCTACGGCAATAGTGACGAGGAGAATCACAGGTAATGCCTTGCGCATTACTTGTCCTTCCATTCCCTTTGCATCAATAACTGCAGCAGCATTCTGTAATTTTGCAGGAGAAAGTACACTCGCTAATCCACCGCCAATACCTGAGCTTGCTCCAACGATAAGGGGTTGGGCACCAATTGTTGAGGATGTGAGCTGATGGTAGGGTTGGAACATGACTATCGTGGACGTTTCACTCCCACTAACGAATCCGCCAAGCAGACCTAGAAATGCCGCGGTGAGAGGATAAAATGGGCCAAAGGAAGCCGCAGTTACTGCTGAGAGGACATATATCATGTTCCATTCAGGAATGTAATCAGATGCACGAAGCCAGGATCCATCAGAGGCGATAACGCTTCCAGAATAAATTAGGATATAGGCTAGTGCAAAGAAAATGGCTGCGGAAACAAAGGGTCGCCATGCTCGACGAATCCAGGTCACCATCGTGTCTTGGATGTCTGTTTTGAATTTAGGGATTTTTTGTTGAGAACGGGCTATAAATGCATCAATGATGATTGCTAGCAGTGTCGCAATCAGCACCCAGAAGTATGCATTCCATAGAAAGCGAGTGCTGATGGTTATGATTCCAATAGTGACGGGAAAAGTGAGAACGTTGAAAAACAGATCATAGATTGGTGGGACAAGGTTGATGAGAAAGCAGAAGAAAATGAGAATAAGCCATGGACTCATCGCCTGGAGGAGTCCCATGGATTCTATGACAGGTTGATCTTCCTCGGTGAGGACGCTCTTATCTATAAGGGCGAGGCCTCGAAGCTTAGAATAAGCAAGCATCGCAGCGATAACAGCGAGACCAGCGAACACATTGGTCAAGGTAGTGAAGCCAATCCAGAAGAGGTTGCAGAAATAACACACTAACCCCGCAATAATGCCGGTTGCGATGGCTAATCCCAAAGCTTCCTTATTAAAAAATAATTTTCGTCCCCCGGCAAGCCAAAGCATAGCGAGTGCAATGCCAGTGGCAACAACGGGCATGTAAAGGGAAAAGATATGACCGGACATGAAGAGGGGCTCGATACCGGGATAACGTGTAGCCCAATAGGTGGAGTCTACGCCTGTAACAACATCAGAGAACACTAAAACAGGGATACCGAGGAGCGCATAGGTAGTCAATGGGTCATAACCTATTGATGGTAACATGACAGCGACCAATGGAGAGAAGCCCATTGCTAGCATAACTGGTGGCAGCATACTGACCGGGGTAGCTCCTAAACCCACGAGAAAAAGGCCTAAACCAACATTGATGAGCATGATTTGAATGGCTCTGTTACCAGATCCTAATGTTTTAAAAAAAACTGTGATTCGAGCTAGGGCACCGGTTCGGACCATATAGGTAATCATTAGAATAGAAGTGATGACCATTAACGAAATGGGAAATGAAGCAATAATTCCTGCTACGCTAGCCAGGATAGCCAGAATAGGATTTGTTCCAAAACATAGAATTGCGATACAAAATCCAAGGAAAAATGCAGCTACTCCCACCTTATCCGCAGACCAGCGGCGAAATATCAAAAGATAAAGTGCTATAATAATCGGAAGGAGAATAAGCACCGTTCCAAGCAACGGATTTGCTGCAACAAACAACGTAAGTGGAAGTACCATCGCTATCAACTCAAGGGTCTAAGAAAGTAGGTCACCTTCGCGTTCTTTTTCCCTATATAAATAACACCTGTTTTCCGCTTATCAGTGGACATGGCAGAAACAATATGCCTATATAAAGAAGTTTGGAGTGTAGCCTTAATTACGTGATAACCATGTCTCAACAACCACAATGGCTGCGAATTTTCGATATTATACTTGGATTGATCACAATTGTCTTCGGTGCTTTGTTATTCATTGTCCCCTCGTTCACGGTTGTCTATGGAATCGGCTTTGTCTTGGGGCTTGGGCTAATAATCCTCGGAATCTGGCAAATAATGAAAATCATCCTGGCAAAGGATGTCGAGATGAATTCTCGAATTATCAGCTTGTTCATTGGTCTACTTATGTTGATCTTTGGTATGATATTCATTGTTTCGCGAACTTTCTTCCCCACTCTCGTGGTGTTTATCCTATCAGGTGCTGTGTTGATTATTGGACTCTTCCTCCTAGTCCAAGGAACGATGGGTAGAACAATGGAGCTGTGGATACGAATCCTCTATCTCATCTTTGGTGTTGTTGCTATCGGTATAGCGATTCCAGCGTTTATCTTTCCTACAACATGGGGTTTAGATTTGGTCTCTATTGCTGTCTCAATTGCGATAATCTTCTTTGGAACCCTAAGACTATTAGTAGGCATTAAAGGAGACTACACCTAGTTAGTTATGTAAAATAAGAATCTAATCTCATTAAAGGTGTGAACCTGATTGAGTCATTTTCCTCCTTTGTTCGGTTAGCTCCTGTCGATAGCAAAACCGTAACTTTTGGCTTCCACAAAGAACAAAAGGATAAGACGCACAATCACAATGATTTATACTCATGCTGGAGGCGTGTTCTGATTGGCAGAGAAGTTCGATGTCATCGTCGTAGGTGCAGGAATCCTTGGAGTCGCAACAGCTTATTACCTTCAAAAAAATAGCCCCGACAATACTATACTTCTGGTCGATACCTTGCCAGATGCTGGACAGGCTAACACCGCAATGAGTGCCGCGGCTATAAGGAATATGTTCTCTTCTTCGACGAACCAATTGTTGACAGACACCAGCATCGCCTTTTTCAGGCACATTCAGGAAGACCTCAAGTTTGATTTAAGCCTCCACTTTTGTGGCTATCTTTGGCTTCTCAGTAATCAGCAATACAATGAGCCCACAGTCCAAGCTTGGATGCAACGGATGGAAGCAAATAACATCACCTACCAGGCAATCGAAAAACCTGAACTCAAAAAGCTTCTTCCAGGGCTCATTACCGACTTTCCCAACGATGAAGAAGCACAACTAATGAATCTAAATCCTGTTGACTATGCCCTTTTCGGAGCAGAATGTGGGGTTCTTGATCCAAGTCTCCTTGTCCAATTCTATAAAGACGAATTCCTTAAACTCACGAAAGTGAAACCTCGCTTCAATCTCAGGGTTGAAAGCCTATTATTAGAAGCACAACCACCTCTCGGACTTCCTGGTGAACCCTTTGTATGGCAAAATAAGCAGGTTACTGGAATTCGTTCATCCCAGGGCACTATCAATGCTGATCAAGTTGTGCTAGCGGTTGGACCTTGGACCAATGCCTTACTTGATCCCGTCGGTATCCCAAGTTATGTAAAGGCGAAAAAACGCCAACTCTTCATCGTAGCCACAAGTGATCATCCCAAACTCGAAGAACTTCTTTTTACCAAGAACTTCAGCGAGGCAGGCTTCATTCCATTCACCATACTGCCTTCAGGGGGCGTCTATTTACGAGGCGTCCCTGAAGAGAAATCCTTCTGGGTAGGCTGTGCTGACAAAGTCGGACGAGCTTATGCCTATAAAATGGAAGATGAGGATTACAACGCAGAACGCACCTACTATGAACAAAGTATCTACCCAGTACTTAGCAAATATTTTCCGGCTTTTGCCAACCACCGTCCCACCAATATGTGGGCTGGCGCCTATACATATTCAGTTGATGCGATTCCATTAGTCTACGAACATTCGGGTGTTATTGTAGTCACAGGAGCCAGTGGGTCCGGAATCATGAAAGCAGACGCAATTGCCCGAATGGCTGATGCTCTTTATCGTGGCGAAGCCAATGCCGAATTATATGGAGGGCGAACCATCCCGGCTACCTCACTAGGTCTAACCCACCGAAAGGTAGAAAGAGAAAACGTTCTAATCTAGTCCTAACTAAAAACCCTGGCTTGTCGGTGAATTGATGCAAGAACTATATCTCATACGACATGGCGAATCTGAACACCTAGTCAAAGGATTGACGGGTGGTTGGACCAATACTTCCCTCACGGATTTGGGTCGAGAACAAGCCATCCTCACAGGTCAACGACTAAAGGATTTGATTCAGGATTCTTCATTAGGCTTTTTTTCAAGCGATTTGGAACGTGCAAGTCAGACAGCACAAATAATTGGGTCTATCCTTGAAATTGTCCCGATTTTAGACGAAGCCCTACGTGATTTGAATTGGGGGGTAGTAACTGGTATGCCCCTCAAAGAAGCTCGTGAGTTCGAGCTGGAAAAAACTGAACCGCTCTTCGAATGGATTCCATTTCCTGAAGCCGAGAATTGGCGAATGCTTCATGAGCGGATAGCGCCGTTCCTAGAACAGATTGACAAAAAAGAATATGATACAGTTCTAATTGTAAGCCATGGAAATCCAATTGAAGAATGCATCTACTGGTGGCTTGATTTTTCACTCGAAATGCGTAGGGAAATCTCTTTTGATATTGCCCAATGCAGTATTACACATCTCCGAGTCAATGACTGGGGACAAAAGACAATCGGTTTCCTCAATCGCATTGAGCATCTTCATTCCCTCTCTTCATAAATTGACCTAGATTTGCAATTACGCTTGGTAGCCTTTCTGTTGTTGTGCGTTACCGCAATCTTTTTAGGAATCACCTCGGCTTTGACCTTCTATCCTCATTGAGGGTGACAGATTGTGCGTCGCCAAACCTTAGGACTCTCACTATTCATCGTCTTACTAACCTTAACACTACTTCCACCGCTGTTTGGATATTCACAAACAGCTCCCTTTTTAATTAATCCAAGCCCTGTGACACCGGGGCCCTTTGATCTAAATGCAACAACACCATTCGTTGCCAATGATGATTGGACTCCCGCAACTCCTTACGGCAATACCTCATTATTGGATGTTATCGTATCACTTGTCAATGCATCGGACATCGGCGAATGTAAAGCTGGCGACCTCACTGTGCATACCTTTAGTGTTCTCTTCGCAAATAATGATTCGGAAGTCTTCAAAGATAACCTCGAGTATATTCCAAGCACTGGATGGGCTGTCATAAATTATAATCTCCTACAATGGAACCTCACAACAGAAAGCTATAAGGTACGGTGCTTTTTCGAACGAGATACCGGAATAGAAATCTGGAACACAACAACTGAAGATTCAGACACATTCTACTACAATCCCCGCTTAACAATAGCCGAACCTGAATACACCTATATCGCAGATACCTCTGATACAATTGACATAACCGTTGATCGTATCGCGAGTACCATCTGGGGAATCATAACAACTGCTAATACAACCATTGTCTTCCAAAATGCTTCCGGAACTGAAACGGAGGTATTCTACAATGAACTCCAATATAATTTAACCTCCACTAAGTGGGAAGTGGATGAGTTAAACATCTCCATTCTCGTTCCTGGTCAATCCTATAAGATAAAAGTTCAAGCCAATTATTCTCTGGTTCAACCCTTCCAGGATGGAAATAGTCCTAACACTGATGCTTTCACTTTTAGAGGACCTTATCTGAGGGTCTCTCGACCCCATATCATCTATATCGGACGAACTGTCCAGAACCTGAATATCACAATTGACTGGGTATGGCACTCAGTATTTGGTTATCTCGATAATACCGAGGTAACAGTTTCTAACTTCAGCATCTACCTTTCCACTGGCGTCGGAAGCGCACTAATCAATGGAACCCTGACTTGGAATAGCAGCGGGGCTAATTGGTATTTTGCACCTCTCAACATTAGCTATTATGTTGAACAAGGGCTACTCACGGTCGGAGAATATTATAATGTGAGTGCCTTCTTCGTTGCTCCATCGATGAGTGGACGTCCCTCCGTTCAAAACCTAAGTCCCTTCTCTATGTCATTCATTATTGACTATGATCCCCCGAGTATCGATTTTACCTCCATAAATCCTACTTCGCCCAAAGATTACGAATGGGTGGTAGTAACCGGGCAAATTAGTGACGACGCACAAATTGACACTGTTCTATTAAGCTACTATAATGGCACTCAGTGGACCAATGTGACTATGTTTGGGATACCAGGAAAGCAAGCCAACTTCACCGCGTCGATTCCACCCTTTCCAGAACGTGAAATCGTTGAATACAAGATTTATGCAAACGACACGCAAAATGCTTGGACTAATAGCACTGTCCAGTACACGGTTGCTGATACGCTTCCAGTAATTTCTTTCATTAGCCAGCTACCAATTAATCCAAGGGATACAGATTCCGTGACCATTAATGCAACCGTTACAGATGGTACGGGCGTTCAATCCGTAGTTCTGAAGTATACCTTCGATGGCATCTCCTGGATCTCATTATCAATGGAACATATTGGAGCTGATGTATACCAGGCAATCATCCCCCAATATCCTCAATTAATGTTAGACTATGATTTCAGATCCGTAGTCTTTCTTATTGAAGCTACCGATGTATACGACAACATCAGGGAATCAGCCAATCTTGCCTATCAGGTCCAGGGAACCTTGATTTCAGTGGATCCGGCTACTTCACTTCTTATCATAGCGGTGATTGGAATCGCTGTTGTCGCTTTAATCATCTTATACAAAATCTATGAGCAGTATTAACCGTGACAACCTCCTAGCGAGGGCTGTCTCGGTTTTTTCCTTTTTTACGATTTTTTATCCATTGGCTATTACGCAATCCACACTTGGAACCGAATCAAAGGCACAAAACCTTTTTAATAATCGAGACGGATTTTTGTTTAAGGCAGAGACGGTGTGAACGCAGGGGGAAAGACCACTCTGTATAACGCTTCTCTGCGTAAGGTGAACGCCTGTGATTGTACTCGAATATCAAGATGGAAGCTTTGTCGAATCAAAAGAAGGCTCTGGTGGCATCCGTTGTGAACTGGATAAAACCTCTAAAAAAATCCGAATGATTATGCCTCAGGGTACGAGCCTTATTGAACGTCGAACCGCTTTACGTTTGGCTGACACCGTTGCGCGGAGTGGATATCTACTTTCAACTGGTGAACGAATCGGGCAAGGATACGACCTCGTAGTCGATGAGAAAGGAACAGCAATCCCTGATCGACTTAAACAGAGCCCGCGAGTCAGTTATAGCTCAGTGACAGTCGGCAGCGTCGTCGATAAGAAATAGACAACACTCTGTGAAATGGTAATACTTCAAAAACATCAACCAAAAACGGGATCACAAAGTATCCTATGAGAATGAGGTGAACGATGTGAGCGAACAAGAAGATGAAGGACTCTCTCTGAACGAGGAGCTGAAGCGTGAAATCAAGAAAGGCGCGAAACTCGCACATGTTTCAGAAGTAAAGCAACAGACAGTCGATTTATCGGCAGAGAAAGCTCTCCTAGAAAAGCTTAGAGCTGAAGGGAAACTCGAAGAAGAAGACTAGCTCATCCTTGAATGTGACTTCTGACATTTTTCTGGCAATTATTGCCAGATTAGTTAATTATACTGATTATTAGAGACCATGTGTCGGACTTTCTATTGGTAGTGTGCGATATTTCTGAATACGTTTCTGAATTTCTTTTCGATGTTTTTTAAATACTGGACCTGTTCGGAGAACCCACTCAGAAAAATGTTCAGCTAACGCTTCTGGGCTCCACCGATTCTTCGCCACTTCAACGGTCCAAGCAAGGGTTAAGCTATTCCCCTTCTCAAGAATTTTGGCCTGTGCTTGGCAAAGCTGGCATTCAACCTGCTTATTGTCAAGAAGTTTGAAGAAAGGCGTTCCGCAATTAATACACGCTTTTTCCAGTGTAGTTAATTGAATTTTCTGTTCCGGGTTGCGAATTTGGTTAACAATAGCGGTACCAATTTTTTGGGAACGATTCATCGTTTCCTGATCCAATAGTACTTCACCTGGGCCCGGTCGATAAGCAACAAAACGATCGATGAGTTTCAACTGCAATATACCTGCCAACATCGAGAGCATAGGCAGTGTGAAGGGATCCCAGTCTCGAAGCCCAGCTGTGGCAATAATTGCCCCTGGACGTGGTGGAATCTGCCCGAGTTGGAGGCTGTATTCAAAAAGTCGGTCTATTAAAAGCTTAATAACTCCTGCAGGTCCCAGAAAATATGTAGGAGCCGAAAGGATGATTCCGTCTGCCCATTGGAAATGATCCCATAATGCGTGCATATCGTCTTCTAAGCGACATGGCTCACCTTTTAAAACACATGCAAGACATCCTTTGCAGGGGAGGAGATGAAAATCTGGCAACCGTATTGCTCGTATAATCGCTCCGTTACTCTGGGCTTGATTTAATGCTTCTTTTACCAAGATTTCGCAATTACCAAGTTTTCGAGCAGAGCCAATCACACCAAGAACCTTCAATTGGATTCACCACAGGGTTACTTATGCTTCCACCTTAAGAGTCTACACTTTCAATTTGAACTGCGGTGGTGCCTTGACCTTTTGTCCTCTAGTAGGTGATTACGAAATTACGAAGATTTGTCTCAAGGGGTACATCAATGACAGCCACATCATCGACGTGTGAGGATGGTGAGCCTTGATGTAAGAATCGAATGAATTCCTCAATGGCTTGATCCGTGCCTTGAGCGTGACATTCAACTGTTCCATCCCGTTTATTTCGGACCCATCCAACAAGATTTAATTGCACAGCTTTATCACGAGTATAAACTCGAAAGAAGACGCCTTGTACTCGACCATGCACAAGAGCTCTGATTGCACGCATTATCTATTCCTCAATCTAACATGCAACTAGTTTACCCTAAGAAAATTGTTCCTTTCAGTCGAAAATATCAAGAAGCACAAATCCCACATATACCTTGTTGGTGATGCTAGGGTGAAGAACAAGGAAATCGCTCGAATCTTCCTAAAGATAGCTGATTTATTAGAGCTCCAAGAGGACAGTTACAAACCTCGGGCATATCGACGGGCAGCCCGATCATTAGAACAGCTTGATGAGGATATCGATGACATCGCGGTTCGTGGTGAATTAGAGGATATCCGCAGCGTAGGAAAAGCATTAGCGAAAAAAATCGAGGAGTATCTGAAAACTGGTGATATCGAGTATTTGCACCGATTACGGGAGGAAATTAATCCGGGATTAATTGAGCTTCTGCAAATTCCTGACGTAGGTCCTAAGACTGTTCGAGTGCTTCATGAAGAACTGGGTATTTCATCCATTGAGGAACTCCGAATTGCACTTGATGACCAGAAAATACGGGAATTACGAGGATTTGGTCCAACGAGTGAGGAGCGAATACGTCAGAATTTAGAGACAATGGCTGGTTTTTCTCAACGGTTATTCATCGGAAAGGCATTACCAATTGCCGAGGAACTTGTGGAAGATCTCCAAAAAATAAGGGATGTAACTCAAATAGCCATTGCTGGCAGTCTACGACGATGGAAGGAAACCATTGGTGATATCGATATTCTTGTCAGCTCACCAACCCCCTCAAGAGTCATGAAAGCGTTTGTCGATTATCCTACGGTTGAAAGGATTCTGGTTCAGGGACCAACGAAAACAAGTGTGCGTGTGAATGAAGGTGTTCAAATTGATCTTCGGGTTGTTGGAATTGAGTCTTTTGGTGCGGCTCTCCAGTATTTTACGGGTTCAAAAGCTCATAACATTGCGCTTCGTAACCTTGCTCGGCAACGAAAATGGAAACTTAGCGAATATTCCCTCTCAGATATAGAAACCGATGAAGTAATCGCTGGAAAAACAGAGGCAGCTATCTATAAGGCATTAGATCTGGAATGGATTCCGCCAGAACTTCGTGAAGATATGGGAGAACTTGAAGCTGCTCAAAATCATAAGCTTCCTTCCCTAATCCAGATTTCTGATCTACGAGGTGACTTTCATGTCCGTTCTAATTGGAGTGATGGCACTGATACTATCAAGGTCATGGCTAAGGCTGCAATAGCCCGTAAATACGAATATCTGGCAATTAGTGATCATTCCAAACATCCTGCCTTCGCCAAAGGCCTCGACGCGTCTCGGTTAAAAAAGCAAATCGACCATATACGAAAACTCGATGAGCAGCTTGACAATTTTCACCTCTTGGTAGGTGTTGAGGTGGATATACTGCCGGATGGTTCACTTAATTTCCCTGATGAACTTCTTTCAGAAACAGATATCGTAATTGCAGCCGTTCATCTGCCCCTTAAAACAAAAACTTCCATCACTGACTTGCTTGTTACCGCCTGTCATCACGATCTTGTCGACTTTATCGCCCATCCATCCGAGCGAATAATTAATTCCCGTCCCAGCTTTTCTGTTGATTTTCCAGCAGTTTTTAATGCAGCTAAACAACAGGGCGTAGCACTCGAAATTAATAGTTCCCAGCGGCTTGTTTTATCTGCAGAGCTTACCAGACAAGCCAAAGAACAGAACCTAAAATTTATCGTGAGTACTGACGCACATCAGGCAAGTCATCTTGATCATATTAGATATGGCGTGGGAATTGCCCGAAGAGGTTGGCTTGAAACTGACGATGTACTCAACACGCGTACTATAAGTCAACTAAAAAAATTACTAAAACACCTTCACTAACGTTTTGAAGGATTGGTTTCAAAATCCTTAAAGGTGTTTATCTTCCCTGCCTTCTACGAGGAACAAATAATGGGTCAAACCAACCCCGAAGACTCCTCTGAGAAAAAGTTGGTCGATCAGATAGGCAAGATTGAACGAAGTGACCTTCGACAATGGGTGAAAGTGTGCCCAAACTGCTTCAGTATTGACATTCACCCCCTCACTAATATTTCAGGCACCATTATCCAAGAACAATGGTATTGTCAAGATTGCGATTATGCAGGATTTGTCATCGAAGTCAAAACCGAAGATCTCATTCGCTTCCGCCTTCAAAGGCTCGCGCTACAATATAATAAAAATATCAAGGCAAAAGGGAAATAGTGGTCTAGAGCCTATCTCAGGCTGCAACAGGAAAGGCAACTTCAGCTGCAGCACCCATTAGCGTCTTAAATAACAAATCTTTATTCCGTGGATCAATCGCCACTAAACCAACTGTACGTAATCCTAGCAATCGTGATACAGTATCTGGCAATAAAGCGTCTTTAAGATCCTGTTTATTAGCGATTGCCCAGATAAGAGCCCCATCCGTCCATTTTTGGATAATTGGAACAAGTTTCCGTGTCGACATCACGTTCCTCAACGTTGAATCAGTCACCATAATCACAACGTCAGTCCCTCGGAGATAATCCTTCCATTTTGGAACCAGTAGTTCTTGACCCGGAAAGTCCCAAACGGCAATCTCATAGGGGCCCAGTTTCGCAGTTTGCATCTCCTCTACATAAACCGCCATCGTAGCTACATGATTCAAATCTGCTCGCTGACTCATAAGCATCTTAAGAATCGTGGTTTTTCCAACACCCCCTTCTCCAAGAAGAACAACTTTCAGTGTTGAGATAATTGCAGAATCGATGATAGGTCCAAGATCTTGGAAGACTTGCGAGTTTCGGTTGCTTTTGAAATCCCAAATTTGTTTAGAGAATTTCTGTTTCATCGTCAGGACAGCGCTATCGATTTTCTCAAGAAGGATTTCGTCTTTGTCTTGTTGATCCGCTACGAGGACAAGAATCAAATCGCTGTCAACGTATTTGTGAATGAATTTCATCCCATCAAGAAAAATAGGGACAGGTAAATCTTCACCTGTATCGCGTTCAATTTGACGTAGGGACTGGATGTATTCCGCAATAACCGGTTGATCGATTTCTATTGCCCAATACGAACGATGGAAGAGTTTGATACCATTTCTCGTTAGTAACAGGACATTATGGATCAAGCAGAGTCGCCTCCCAGCTGGAAATCCCGTATTTTTGGGTGTTTGATATTCGTTTCGGGGCTTTAAAATAGTTGCACCTTATCCACCAGTCTTCTTTCTCTGTTAAACATTTCTAATTCCTTAAAACCAATGAATTTTTAAGCTGGACCATGCGGTAGAGGCGGGCTCTGATGACGTTTTGTAAAGGTTTGGACGATGGCGTTCAAATCTTGGACTTGTGTTTTAGAAAGCGGTGGTGCTTGATGTGACGTTAGGATTTCCTGCACGCAAGTTCGGGCTCGATCAAGGCTGGTCAATGATCCGTGTTGTTGCCAACTTTCATATGGTTGACGATCCACTAACTTACCAGGAAGATAATGCTCTCGTCGAAACCAGTTAAGAGTATGATGAAGGCGCAAGAAATCGCCACCTTTGGTGCCCACTTCATTAAGCTCCGTAAGCGCAAGAGTCTGATCGTTGACATCGATTCCATTGATGAAACGTTGGGTCATACCCGCTATCATATCATCAATAACGAGTTTCTCATAACTTTGTGTACTTTCAAAAATCATCATTCCCGCTCCAGCAATGTTGTTAATTCCTGCCATAGCTGCTAGGAAAAATCCCGTGGCAGCTTCATAACCGGTTTGAGAATCACTACTCAATTTGGCATCCGAGAGACCCATATAGCCATGAGTGGGAAGGCCATAGTGCTTGGCCATCTGGGCATAAGCACAAGTAAGCATGAGACTTTCTATGGCTCCAAGACGCGCTGTACCATACTGCATATCCACCGCTGTTGGTGAACCACCATAAATCACAGGTGCACCTTTCCTAGCGAGTTGGGTGAGAACCACTCCACTTAATGACTCAGCGTTATGCAAAACTAATGAACCAGCAATGGTAATTGGTCCGGTGGCTCCAAGTTGAGGCATCGAAATGAGTTCAATCGGAATTCCTGCGTTAGCTCCAAGTAGGAGATCATGTACGGTGAGTTCACTCCACTGTAATGGTGCTGATGGGCAGGTATCAAAGATTGCGAGAGGTTTTTCTCGAAGTTTTTTGGGTCCTCCTCTGATTGCTTCAAGCATTTCCTTCATGTCATCAAAAGCGTCGAGAGCAAAAGTTCCTGTAACAATAGGTTTGGTTGAATGTTGGAGAAGCAGGTACAATCGATATCGATCCGCAAGCACAGGCGGAATATCAGCAGGAATCAGTGCGGTACTTTGAATATCGATGTATGTGAGGGCATCTGTGACATGGGCAAATTTGATAACATCAGACACAGTTGGCTGGCGTCTTTCACCGCTATTAAGGTCAAAAAGATGAGTGGCCGCTGATCCTGGATTAAAATGAATTTGATTTTCTTCAAGGGTAAGCGCAGGCCTACCCTCCCGATTATAAAGCTGAATAGCGGATGGAGCCTGCTTGATTTGTTCTTCGACTAGCGATACTGGGAAATATGCGTGTTCTCTATCATAATCCACTGATGCTCCAGCAGCTTCGAGGAGGTTTAACGCTTCTTTACTCTGAATTTTCATTCCGACATTTTCTAGTAGAAAAAGACTTTCGCTATGAATCCGATGAATATCCTCATCTGCCAGCAAGTTGAGGTAGGGTCTTTGTGTCATAATTCGTTGACTCCTTAATTCAAAATATACTCAGGTTTCATCATGGCCCGTCAACTGTTTCGCGATTTTTACTGCCTGATTAAAATCTACGCCATAACCGTCTGCGCCAATCCGTTCAGCAAAGCGCTGACTCACAGGGGCACCACCTACCATAATTTTCACATGATCTGCAAGTTTTTCTTTCTTCAAGAGATCAATAGTGTCTTGCATTCGATCCATCGTCGTCGTTAACAATGCCGACATTGCAATGACATCTGCATTCACTTCTTTGATTTTCTCAATAAATTCAGTGGGTGTTACTTCAACTCCTAAATCATAGACAGTGAATCCTGCTACAGTGAGCATTGTTGCAACGATTGATTTGCCGATGTCATGAATGTCTCCTTGCACTGTACCGATCACAACGGTGCCTAGGGCTTTTTCATTGGTGGTTTTCGCTAAATGGGGTTCAAGGAATTCTAAGGCCTGTTTCATCGTTTCCGCAGCCACAGCCAGTTCGGGAAGAAAGGCTTCACCTCTTTCAAAGCGATCGCCTAAAACGCGAATACCCGCAGTAAGTCCTTCATTGACTATTGTTGAGGCGTCTATCCCTTGGTCAATTGCTTTAGGAATGAGGTCAAGAACCTGCTCGGTTTGACAATCAATCATCTTCTCTCGAATTTGATCAACGATTTCAGCACTCATGAAACACGCACCTAATATCTTCCTGTAGTTCGATTTATTCGATTATCTCCCAAGTATGTTGGTATCTGTCAAGTTCTTCTATGGTTCGTTTATCCATAGGGTGATCTCTGTCGGGAATGTCAAGATGTTTTGGTTCACCACAGAGAGGTGTACTGAAGTAGCGTTGTCCACTATCATTTATCATGGTGACGATGGTTTCGAGTTCAGGATGTTTCTTTAGTAGTTTCAAAGCCGCTGCGATATTGCATCCTGAAGAAATTCCACAGAAAAGGCCTTCTTCTCGGCTGAGCCATTGAGCCATCTCGAGCGCTTCATCGGATGTGGTTGTAATGATTCCGTTTAGAATGCTTAAATCTAAGTTCTCTGGTACAAATCCATCGCCAATCCCTTCAATACGGTGTGAACCCCACCTGCGATGTGCAAGAAGAGGTGCCTCTGTCGGTTCAATGGCATAAAGCATAATTTGGGGGTTGCACTTCCTCAAATACTGGCCAACACCCGTAATCGTCCCACCCGTCCCTTGGCTTGCGATGAAGGCATCAATGACACCGCCTGTTTGCTCCCAAATTTCTTTCCCGGTTGTTTCATAGTGAGCAAGTACGTTATCTGGGTTGCTGAATTGGGCGGGTTCCCAATATTTTCCAGGATTCATCTCTTTGAGTTCTTTGACCTTAGCAAGGCATAAATCGACGTCTGACTCGCCGCCGGGAGTAAAGATTAGGTTCGCTCCATAAGCGGCCATGAGTTTTCGGCGTTCTTGACTCATCCCTTCAGGCATAACGATGGTTACTGGGTAGTCTAACATTCGACCAACAAATGCGCAGGCGATGCCGGCGTTTCCAGTTGAGGATTCCAGGATTTCCATGCCTGGCTTTAATTCACCACGTTTTATTGCTTCTTGAATCATTGCAAAATAGATACGATCTTTTAGGCTTCCAGTGGGCGAATACCATTCGATTTTTCCTAATATATTGGCTCCCGTTTTTTCGCTGATTTTTGGTAGTCGGAAAAGAGGAGTGAGTCCAATTAAGTCAAAGATATTGTCTTGGATATGTTTGTATTTATCCCAGTTCAAGGGCACAGCTAACAACTCCTAATTAATTAGTCGCAGCATGGATTAGCCCGTATATAAGGTTACAGCTTTGTGGGGTGCACGAGGCGAAGAATCATAAGGCTGCACCGTGGGGCATTTAGGAAATTAAAGGAAGCAGCAACTGTGAAACTTCAGGGACCTTTCTATTATGCAGAATTTCTAGAACGGCCAAACCGCTTTCTCACCATATGCCAAATGAATGGTCGACGTGTTTCTGCATACATTCCCAATCCTGGTCCAATGCCGGACCTCCTTTTTCCGGGGGTTGAAGTCTTACTCCGTTCTAACCCAGCTGATCATCGGAAAACTGATTTTGATTTAATTTGCTCTCGGAATCATGGAATCTTACTTTCTCTCGATTCTCGGGTCCCGAATTGGATTTTAGCTGAGGCTTTATCTCAAGGTCAACTAACACCCTTCCGGCAGTATCATGAAATCATATCAGAACCAGTATACAAGGATAGTCGCTTAGATTTCCTACTCCATGGTAATGAGCTTCCCTCCTGCTATTTGGAGGCTAAATCGTCGACAGATGCTAACAATCGTATCGGCATGTTTCCTCGGGTGCCTACAGCACGAGGGCAACGGCATCTCCAAGAATTAATGCATGCCATTGATGAGGGATATCGTGCTGCCATTGTGTTTATTGTTCAACGAACCGATGCAGATCGACTACGACCCAACGATTCCATTGATCCGGATTTTGGTATTATTCTACGGGATGCCGTAGAACACGGTGTTGAAGCCTTTGCATGGACTACTCGTTTCCTCGAATCAAGTAATGAAATTGTCATACACCGTTCGATTCCTGTGGACCTTAGTGAAGCCGCTGTTTCAAAATAATTACGAAAATTGTCCGTATTTTTTCGCCGCGGTGACCATCGCTCGGATATTTTCTAAAGGTGCTAAAGGAGGAACTTCACACCCACTACTAAGAATAAATCGCCCTTCACGACCAACAGCTTCGATGCATGATTTAGCTGCCGCCTCTACAGCTAAAGGGGTTCCAGTGAGGAGAAGTTCAGTTGGATTTAAGTTACCCATTAGAATAATGTCCTCTCCAATTTGCTTTTTTGCCTCAACTAAATTTACTAGATGATCAAGTTCCAAGATGGAGGTTCCAGTTCCCGCCATAAGTTCTAGCATTGAAGTTGTTTTGCCACAAATATGTAAAGAAGCAATGGCTCCTGCTCGTTCAACTGCTTCGACAATCAACTTCAGCTTGGGTGCTGCAAAGGTTGCGAAGGTTTTAGGGCTAATGAGGCTGCCACTCGCTGTTGGATCAGCAGTGACAATGACATCGACACCAGCTTCAATATTCGCCAGAGCATATTGGATAGAAGCTTGCAATGCTACTCTTAGGAGCTTATTCACAAAAGATGCATTTCGAATTGTTGCCATCATCAACGGGTTTACACCGGCTAATTGACCGGCTAATGTGAATGGTCCCGGTGTATAGGCAAATAGGGGGATCTTTTCATTGACTTCATCTTTGACTAATTTCACCATTTGTATATGTAAGGGGAGCCGACCGGATTCAAGGGGATCTGGTATTTCTAATTTGTCAACATCATCTGGGGATTTTACCACGTGTTCAGCTACTTGAGGGACCGAGTTTTCTGGAAACCGCATAGTACATCCCATCGCTTCTGCAAGCAAGTTGAATGAGCTCTCCCACCCAACATAGATGCCATCATATCCTAGCTCACGTTGCCCGGCGAGTAAGGCTTCTGCTGTTTTTATAGGATTATGCAGGGCTTCTTTCAAGCCCACCCCGGTGATTTGGGCGGTTGTATAGGTTACCTGCGGGATAACTGGTACTCGATCTGGTAATTTACCTTCAAGAAGTGTCATCACACGCTGAAAGGGTGTAATTGCAACCATTTTCGTCTTTCCTCAACCAGATAGTTGATTGCAAACAAGGTTGATCTTATACTCTGATTTTCCTGTTTAATTCAATTTGCCACATATGAAATAATTTAACCATGCTGAAGGCAGCATCTTTAAATTACCAATTACCCCAGTTTGCACGGGGAATGTGTCTTTCCCCTTACGTGTGCAGGATAGGATGGGTTCGGATCCGATAACTATGTCAGATAATAAACGACGAAAAGTTCAAACCGAATCGAATCAAACAGATGAAGAACCACATACCTGTCCTAACTGCGGCAGTAATAACCTCATTATGACATCCTCTCGGGAACTCGTCTGTTCAAATTGTGGGCTTGTCATCAGTGACGATGTGATTGATTTCGGAGCCGAATGGCGGGAATTTTCACCCGAAGAACGTGATAAACGTGCCCGGGCTGGACCCCCTGCCACACTAACCATGCATGATCGTGGCTTGTCGACCACAATTGACTGGCGTGATGTTGATGCACGCGGCCATAAACTTGATGCGCGTCGTCGGGCGGAAATGCAAAGGATTCGGAAATGGCATAATCGCAGCCGGGTTTACCAAGCTAGTGAACGTAATCTTGCTAGTGCGATGAGTGAACTGGATCGATTATCAGGACAACTCGATCTTCCACAACGGGTCCGTCAATCAGCTGCACTCCTTTATCGTCGAGCCCTGGACAAAAATCTCATCCGCGGTCGGAGTATCGAAGCCATAGTTGCAGCCTGCGTTTATGCCGCCTGCCGATTTACGAGTTTTCCACGAACCCTTGCTGACGTCGGACGCTACACTCGGGTGGGGCGAAAAGAATTAGGCCGCTCCTATCGGTTAATCGTACGTCGTCTCGGGCTTCAAATGCCAGTAACTCAACCAGAAGATTTCGTTTCCAGGTATACCACAGCGCTCAAGCTTTCTCAAAGAACCCATGCACGAGCCTTAGATATTCTCATGAAAGCACGCAACAAAGGCATAACCTCAGGTAAAGATCCTACCTGTATTGCTGCTGCGGCAATCTATATTGCTTCAATTTTAGAAGGAGAACGGCGCACTCAACGGGAAATCGGTGAAGTAGCGGGTGTCACCGAAGTCACAGTGCGAAATCGGTACAAAGAATTGGTTCGGGCTTTAGACCTTGGGGTCGAGGTTTAGGTTCGCGCAAGCCGTTTTTCCTTTTAGATCAATCTAGACAAAATTACTTAAAGACATATTCCTGAGTGTATCCAAGGTTTCCAGCTAAGACTTCTACGTCTCTAAGCTAGTTTAGCATTTGGAAGCGGTTATAGTGAAAAAATCTTCAATCATTCTCAGATTTTTCTGCATGATTCTATTCTTGTCTCTTCTCAGTACTCCATTCGCTACTTTTGGATTACCTCACTCATTGAACACAAATGGTACGCAGGCTTCAACAGCGAGGATTTTTGCGATATCTTCTTCGAGGGCTCCTGTTCCGTCCCTCATTCCTCCCAGTCCTACAAGTGAATATGTCGCAATCGTTGTCGAACCAGGACTTTGGGCAACTGGATCTGTGCAGACGGCAATAATACAATATCAAACTGATTTGAACAACACTGGTTACAATACCATCTTGTATAACAGTTACATTGCTGATGCTCCGACTCTTCGCGGGCTTCTCCAAACATGGTATTCTACCTACAACATCATTGGTGCTATTCTTCTGGGGAATTTACCCTACATCCGTTATTATCATCCACAAAATACAACAAATCATCCAGCTGATACCTTTGTCTGTGATCTCTATTTCATGGACTTAGATGGCAGCTGGCATGATACTGACTCAAATGGCATTTATGACCGGCATAATTCGACTGCAAGCGCTGATATTTATCCAGAAATCTATGTTGGGCGGATTGATGCTACATCTCGAACTTTGGGTGGAACTGTTACTAATGAGATGCTTGCGATTCTAAATCGAATCCACTCTTACAGAACTGGTGGCGTTTCACGAACACATCAAGCACTTACCTATATTGATGATGACTGGCAATTTTGGGCTGATGGTACCTATGATAACTGGCCTGCATGGTTAGACAATGCGTATCCAACTCGTACAGATGTTCACACTCCTACATCTTGGACGAATGCGTCTGACTGGCTGAATAATCGAATCACTCAGGATTATCAATGGGCTCATCTTTGTGCACACAGTGGTGCGGGTCCTGGCACTCATTACTTCGGACCCGGTGGCAGTGGAGAAGGTACAGTCACTTCTACGCAAATCAATGGACAGAACCCCACTATTAACTTCTTCAATCTCTTCTCATGCCATGGATCTGATTGGCTAACCTCCGATTGTCTAGCGACCACCTATCTCTTTTCTGGCAGTCATACTGTGGCTGTTGTCGGTACTACCAAGACTGGAGGAATGCTAGAGGGCGACAATTTCTATGATGCTATTGGGCAGAATGAGACCATTGGAAAAGCCCTTGAAACTTGGTTCCAAGATATCAAAAGTTATGATACCTACTACTTAGAATGGTTCTATGGAATGAGCATTCTTGGTGACCCTTTCCTAACCATTTACTATGATATCACGGCTCTTGCCCCCAACATCACTTCTTCAACCCATCCGAATCCCTCTCAATGGTCATCTAATCCTAATCCTCAATTCAACTGGACTATTCCACCGGATGTCAACGGAATCGCTGGCTACTATTACATTCTTGATCATAATCCAACAACTGTTCCGACCGCAGCCACGGGAAGTTTCACCACAGTGAATGGCACTCTCTTAACTTCTGCACTATCAGATGGCACGTGGTATCTTCATGTTGTTACAAAGGATACTGTCGGTAATGTTGGTTCTGAAGCTGCTCACTACCAAGTTAACATTGATGCGATTGATACTGTTGTCACCATTGATTCCCCAATTGATGGAGCTACAGTTTCAACCGAGTTGATCCTTTCGTGGTCAGTTGTCCAAACTTATTCAGGGTATAGTTCAGCCAACATATACGTGAATGGTTCTCTGAGCACAACAATATCAGCACCGCTAACGAACACAACCCTCAGCAATCTTCCTCTAGGTACTTATCCGCTTAATGTCACGGTCTTCGACATTTCAGGAAGATCAGGATCAGATCAAATCACAGTCACTGTCGAAGTACCACTTGCAATTCCAGGCTTCCCATTTGGTGCCATTGCACTTGGTGCAATCTTAGCATTGAGTCTTGTTGTAATCTATCGCCGAAGAAAACACTAGAAAAAATCTTGGACGCCAGTGTGTGCGTCCCCCCTTCTATTTTTTCGACTGGTTGTTGAGCGTAGCTTCACATTTTTTGAAAAGTTGATCAATACTTTGGGAAAATAAGTGGCTGGGGCTCACTTGCACAAGTATTTGGCGGCTTCCCAGTTCGATGAGCCTAGTAAAGAGAGGAATTACAGCTGCAACTTCAAACCTATACTCTTGTTCGATATCTTTTTTCACCTTGTCAAAATCATAGATTCCTGGTGTTTTATTACACACGATGTAGGTAGACGGCACTTCAAGCTTTTTTGCTAGGGCGAGAGTAATCGCGGTGCCAAGAAAGTCCTGCTGGTCTAATCGCATGATGACAAAAAGCAGGTCAGTTGTAGCCATGGAAAGTAAGGTTTCTTGGTCTAAACCTGGATGTGTGTCGATGAATAGATAATCGAGTTGTTTTGCTTGAATGATCCGTTTAAAGCCTTGGCGAAGGTCTGACACTTCATAGCCTTCACGTATAATGGTGGAAATATCATCAGCATTTAAGCTGGCAGGAATTACGTGCAGCCCTCCAGTCTTCAATTTCATTGCTTTCGTGTGATTAATAGTGGCATTTTCAATCGTGCATTTCTTACGCAAATAATCGTTCAGGGTATATTTGAAGCGTTTTTCTGCCAGTCCAAAGAGCACATGAAGACCTGGGCTTTGGATATCGGTATCCATAACGCCAACATTTCGTCCTTTCATCGCTGCATACATGGCGAGATTTGCCGTGAGATTGCTTTTTCCAGTACCGCCACGGAAACTGTGAATAGTGACAATTTTACCCATCGAATTATCCATCCAAATATACCATTAGATAATCATCTTATACTTGCATGTTGGTTCAATAATTCGAGGTTAAGACTTAGCGTTATTAAATCATTGGTTCAGGTCAGCCACTCAATGTTGGCTCCTAATTTTCGCAAGATGATAATGAGTTTCTTTTCGTCAACACCAACTCGTTGAGCAATGTCCGTCGTTGAATTATTGCCGTCGCAAAACGATTTAGCATCTTCTAAAATCTTGTATTCATCACGGGGAAGTCCAACGGTTTCAAGGTATGCAAGGAATCGGCGATCGCTAGCTAATAATTTAGGATAAAATACTACGCGACGAATATAGCCTCGCGTTAAAAGATAAGAGAGGATCTCGGAGAGTTGGCGACCATGCACACCTATGCGTGTTCGAATATCTTCAACTGTAGAAACTCCATCGATGGCTTGAAGAATGTCGCGACCTGCATTCCCAAATAAATTTTCAAATTCTCGTGCCTGTCCTGTGCTTTCTGCGAACAAAGCACTTTCCATTGTAGGGTTAGAAGCAAAGACATCAAACTCGGAGAACGCTTCCGTCTCTTTCAACTTAGGCTGTATTTTTACCATCGCTGAATAATCAACGTTGGCTAACCCATAGACTAGTGGTGCTATTACTTCAGCACACCGACCAACCTTCATATCCTCACGAATAATAGCTAATAAAACTGAATCGGGTTTCACAAAGTGGACAAAGAGCTTGGTCCCTTCTTCGAGGGTAGTTTGAGAAACAGCAAAATAGCTAGGTAGTTCCATATTCCGGGATTGACGAATTTGTCGCATTCCTATTTCTAATTCATGTTGCTTTAATTTGGATGAAATAACAAATCCATCAGCAGTTAACAAAGAGGTTCGCAAAATGCCTGGTTTCCCTTCGATAATATTAAGGAGTTCTTCAATTTTCTGAAAAATCTCAGGTGGAAGAATCGCAGTCGGAAAGCGCTGCGGGATTTGAGGTATCTTATCGTATTTCCCAAGGAGTTCCATAATATGCTCCCGGAAGCCCAAAAACAAATGCGATGAGATTACAGGCTTTTTTAGTACCTCCCGGTATTGCTGTTCAAACTCTTGGGCAATTTCTTTGATAATCATGCGATAAATATTTTCATCATCTTCTTGGCTGATTGCGATGATAAAAAGCAGGTCTGAGCTGCTCTCATACACAAATTTGTTTTCAGCAAAAGTGACCACCTGGATCTCTCCTTCTCCAATTTCCTCAGCAAATCCTGCTTGAGCCGAGAGAAATCCGGCAACGAGTGCGTCAAGTTTCGGGGCCCCATCTGGTGCAAAATTAAACAAGGGTTGACCGCCTTTTCGGAGGACGATGATCTCTTTGACTGGCAAATTCTCTCACCAATGTTTGTGCTGTACTAAACCGAGTGCTGATAACCTTTGTGCTGTAAAAAGAATCACCAGATTCTGATTGAAACGCTTATAATGCATTCATTATATTGTTTTAATATGGTATCGCGGCATTTTGGGAGAAGCAATTCATGAAAATGGATAGAAACCGAATATCAGCAGCAATCCTCACCCTACCTTTAGCCTGGGTAATCGCTTTTCTCTTGTTTATGCGCCCACTCATCCTCACTAATCCAATGTTCATTCTATTTCCAATCATCGGCTTATTACTAGGGCTTTTCATAGGTGGCATCATAGCCGATAAATGGCGGGGACGAACCATCTTCTTAATACTCATCGAAGCTGTTCTCCTAGTTACAGGTATAGCCCAATGGCTTCTACCGATAGATTTCTGGTACAGTATCTCTGGACTCGGATTTCTAGCCTTCATTGTCTTTCTTTTTGGATGCGCTCTCGTTCACTTTTCGATATTTCTCAATCGCCTTGTTTCGAGTATACACCGAGGATCAACTGTCGGAATAGTAACTGCTCTTACCCTAATTATCGCGGGAGTCATTTCTTTCTTCTGGGCCTTTCCTTTTCCCACGTCTTTTGCGCCAGCTATTACAGCCGGACTAATGCTGTTAATGCTAATCATTGCTTTGCTTGTGCAGCCCTGGAAAGATGAATTGCAGACATATATGGTTCCTGGGGCGATTCGTCCTTATGCTATTTGGTGGATTATCTATCTAGCGGCTTTTGGTCTTTATGTATGGGCAACACCATATACTAACCGATATCTTTTGACCAGTCTAAATGGGGCTGGACCAGTACCAGCTGAGCTTATTCTCTTAGGACTTGGCGGGGCCGTATTCGCCTTCACATTTCTTCCTGATAAATTTGGACGAAAAATGGCTTTCAACATCGGAACACTTCTATTAGGAATGCTATGTATCTTTGGGGGAGCAAAATTTGATCCTATAATCGGCCCTTTAATTTCGGTTCTTTTAGCAATTCTAGAAGCCTTCATTATCGCGTTCATGTTAGGAGTTGGTGTTTGGCTCGTTTGGGCTGAAATCGGATCTGTGGGAATGAAAGGACGTCGTGCAGCCTTTGGATGGGCTATGTTGGGGATCCTTGGAGCGTTACTTTGGGGTAGTTTAATTACTTCCTCCACTACTGGTACTCCTCTACTAGTGTATCCGATTGCAGCCTCGCTTGTGTTGATAAGTATCTTTCCTCTCACGAACGCTCGAGAAGTCGTCTGGAACGAACGCGTCGTTGAAGATATTGATGTCAGTGTTGACAGCCGACAAGTAAGCCAAGCCCTTCGGGACTTGGAGGTTGATACACCACTGAGACGTATTGAAGGGCAAATCGAAACTGAAATTACTCAACTTGCAAAAATTAGGGGACTAACTAAAAAACAAGCCAAAGAACTTCGTGATGCAGGTTATGAAACTCCAGAGCTTCTCGCACGGGCTGATTCTGATGTAATATCACAGATTTTATCCATTCCTCTTGCACAAGCTGAACAAATCATTGTGAATGCCCGATTGGTTAAGAGCTCTGAAACGAAGACAGGTCGGAAATCCAAAACAAAGAGAAAAACTAAGTAATAGTTGTTCAGAGGATGTATCCCGAGATTTCTTCAGTCAATATTTGATATCGGAGGCTAGCAGGGTTTATGCCTAAAAAAAGGCGAAAAAAATCGAGTTCTAAGCGCAAACGCTTGGGCCAGTTCTTTACGCCTGATTGGGCAGTCGATTATATACTCCGCCATACACTTGGTCCTGCAATCACTACAGAGCCAGACCGCCTGCTTGGCGAATTTACTGTATTAGATCCCGCCTGTGGAGATGGTGCCTTTCTGCTTGGAGCACTTCGCTTTCTCTCGGAAAAAGTTGAATCATTTCCCGAATCCAAAAAGCATCTCCTGCTTCGCAGCGTTGTTGATAGCATTCATGGCATAGATGTGGATTCGAAGGCTCTGAAAAAATGCCAACAGCGATTAGAACAGAATAGCAAGGAACTCCTTGGTATGCCTACTGATTTTTCCCAACGAGTCCTTTTAGGCAATAGCCTTATCCGAACCGATGAACATGCTCAGAACATCTTTGGCTCTTCCTTAGAAAAACACCATCCCGTTGATTGGGACCGAGTTTACCCTTGGGTGATGCGAGACGGCGGCTTTGATGCTGTCATTGGAAATCCTCCCTTCCTTGGCATAAAAGCCATGGACTCTGACATTAAAGATTACATTCGCAGTCGCTATCGCACGGTCTATCAACAATTTGATATTCTAATCCCTTTCATCGAGCTGGGGCTGTCCCTACTTCGACCAGGAGGGCGTTTGGGCTACGTTATTAGTAACAAGATACTTGCGGCTGATTATGGCAATCGTCTTCGACAAACCCTCGTCAACAGTTATGTCATCGAACACATGGTTGATCTTTCCCATCTCAATGTCTTCGAAGATGCAGCTACTTACCCCCATATCCTTATCATTCGAAAACCCCGAATCCCAGGAGAAGTTCAAGAAAACCGAGTTCAAGTCTCCACCCCACCCACCACACCAACAGACCTTGTGTCTGAAACTACTAAATCGAACTATGTACCCCAACACTACTACCGTACACTACCAAACACTATTCTGGCCCCCTCTCTTACTGAAGCAAAATTCTCTATTCTACGAAAGCTTTTACATAACACAATCCCCTTGGGTCAAGCCTGTAACATCCGCTGTGGTATTGCAAAAACAGGGTTCACCAAGCATCTCATTTCAATTTCAGCCTTCAAGAAACTAGCTAAGAAAGAACAGGAGGTAACTCTCCCCTTTCTCAATGCAGGCGATGTCAAACGGTACACTCTTCATAGGAAAAAGTATCTTACCTATACTCCCGTATTAACCTCGCCTGAACAATGGCAAGACTTTGAAGAACCCAAACTCGTCGTAGCTGGTATGGCTAAACGGCTACGAGTTGCCTTCGACCAAACAGGACATGCCTTGGGTCGAGTATATTATATCACTCAAACCCGAGTCCCATACGATCCCTATTTTATGTTGGGGTTACTTAATTCCCGCCTTGTAAACGCTTATTTCACTCTCCTCTTTGTGGCTACTCATCTACGCAGTGGATATATTCGCTATAATGCCACCTACCTTGAACAAATTCCCCTAGCAACTCCCACCCAACATCAAGAAGAACAAATCGCCGACCTCGTCCGACTCGTTGTACAGAATTACAAGTATCTCACTAAAGGTCTTGATCATGAAATTGATGAAATCGTAAATAACCTGTATGGTTTAAACGCTGGTGAGGTTTCTTTGTTGGAAGAATAGATTTAAAAGGAATTGCTGTGAAAAATTCTCCAGAAACAATATTCTCATCATTTGAGAAAAGAAGATTAAATGTAAAAACAATCCTATCTTTGTCTGAGAACAATTAGGTGACGAACATGGAGCATCAAGATGTAATCACTTTCAAGCCCGAACGCATTAAAATTGTGTATGATAAAAAAATAAACGAAATTTTATTTGATCCCAACCATGCCCCCATTATCCATTCTCTCCGTAAAGGACCAATGACGGTTCGTGAAATCGAAGAAGCCTATGCCGCAGAGGCTAATAAGAATCCAGAAATCGAGGCAAAATCTGATAAGACCATTTATCGTTACCTCAAAGTCTTAGAAAATGCAGAGCTTGTCGTGCCAGCAGGTCAACGAGTTGTTATCGGAAAAACGGCAACTGAAACTCTTTTTTCTCGAACCGCTGACGTATTTATTACTGGACAAAGTGAGCAGGAATATTGGAGTTGTGAGGCTGGCAAAAATCTCTGCGCGAATATAGCTACGATGCTTAGCAAAATACTCGGTGACAAAAAAGCTGACAAAAATTGTATCATGAAATTCATGAACGAATTCGATGCAATTGGCAATAAATTCATCATAGGCCTTGTAGAAGAAGCAGATGATGAGATGATTGATTTAATTACGGGAATCGATTGGGCTTACAAAGATAAAATTCTCAACTTCGTCAGTATTTTTGCCATCGCTTTAAAAAATCCTGAAATCTTTGAAAAGCTCCAAGCCTGCTTCAAATAGATTAAAGTTACAACCTTTTAGCGGTTAGTCATTCTCCGAGTCCGCAGGCGCGCGTCTTTCACGAATTTGTAAGAATGTCTCAACAATTATGGGAATTGCTACAAGGACGCCTGCAAGGATATTTCCAATGATGAGTATTTCTTCGAAGGTTAATGGAAAAACTGATCCAAGCGGCCGTTGATGGTCAATCGCGGGGATGATGTAATCTTCCATAATAGTAGTGTAGGATGCATCCTCATATTCTGCTGTAAAGACCACAACAAGATTATGTTCCGGAACCACATTGATTTGTTGACCGTTATATCCGATTGCCAAATAGGTGTCTATTGGCAAATTGAGCCACCATTGATATCCGTACCCAACGGTATCACTATCGTTGTAGGGGGCGACATGGTTTGCTGTTGATTCATTAACCCAAGACGCAGGAATTAATTCTTCGTTTTCCCAATTGCCATTATTCAGATATAAAAAACCAAACTTTGCCATATCTCGTGGGCTCAGATGTAGATTCGAGCCTCCAAAGACCACACCCTGCGGGTCTGTCTCCCATTCGTACTCCATGATTCCAAGAGGTGAGAAGAGATGACTATCGGCATATGCAAGCGTAGTATTGCCAACAGTTTGGTTAACAATCATGGACAAAAGATGAGATCCTCCGGAATTGTAATCCCACACTTCTCCAGGAGTATCTCGCATAGGCTGATCTAGGACATATTGACCCCAATCAGCGCTCTCAGTCATATGGGTGAAACTGCTAGCCGGTCCATACGGCCATTCATACCAGGCAAGTCCCGAGGTCATTGTGAGAAGGTGTTGTATGGTGATTGCTTCCTTTTCGATGGTGAGGTTGGCTATAGTTCGGGAGGGGAAGAAACTGACCATGGTTTCATTGATGCCTGAAATATGCCCCTGAGCAATGGCTATGCCAATCAATGCCGAGGTAACACTTTTCGTACAAGAAAAAATATTGGATTGCTGATTGGGACCATATGCCGGGTCATAATAGGATTCCCATACAATGTAGCCGTTTCGAATAATGAGAATTGAACGGATCAGACTTCCCCATGATAATTGCTGAATATAAGCCTGCATTGCTTGAAGTTGTGATGAACTCATACCCTGTGCTTCCGGGCTTGTAGAACGCCAGCCATCCGTGGGCCAGTATTCGGGGAAGGCAGTTGTCTTCGTGAATGTGTGCTTGTCCCTAAAGAGCGGAGGTATCACGGCTAATAGCATTAACGCGAAAGCTATTGCGAAAGAAAGCTTTGTTCTGGAATGCATTAGGGGCTGGCTCCTATCTGGGCTTTTGTGTCTTCATCAAAAGTTGTTTCTTATATGCTAATTGTATATGGCAAGAATCCTCGTGTGATATGGTGCAATAATTGTTAATGAGATGCTATTTGGGGTGTTATTTTCTCGTTGTATGGCTGTATTTATCCCTCATACCGATACATTTATATCATAGTGTTAGATACTAATCTCATCCCGTAAGAATGTCGGGACATATGGTGGTAAGAAATAATGTCGAAGAGAAAAATCAACTTCGCTCGCATCGGAGTCGGTGAGCGATCAGCTCTCGGATGTCGCAATCCGCATCCAACCCCGAATTTCCAGCGAGCTTTCAAAATCATGGCCTCTCGTCGAGGCTCAAAGTGGTAAAAGTCGAATACACGAATAAAAAGTGGTGATAATAATGGTAACTAAATATCGAAATCTCCGTCACAACGGCTCCAATAAGAATTACTTTGTTTACTCCTTAGTCTTCGTTCGAAGGTAAGATGAGTTATGCAATACAGTGGTTGTGGTGAGGGGATCAACATTCATGATGGTGTCACGAATTCGGGTCTTCCGGAATAATGGCGCTAAACGCATCCGTTGTCTACCCAGTAGGCCCACAACTCTGGATAGCGCTCTTCTAAAGCACCATCCCCTCATTCCTCTTGGCCAGTATTTTCCGGAAGGCCCATTACTCCCTTATTTTCCTGTGTTTTTCTATCAATCCAATAACGGAATTTTAGTGAGCAGTCCATCATGATGTTTTTTGGTGGTTTTCTTTCAGGGATCGCTGATTTATTTTCATCATGGATGCTAAGTTCTGCTTGATGTTGTCTTCGGCAACCCCCCCACACTTATTTGCCACTGCGCTTTTGGTCTCTCCCTCCAAAACTCGCGACATCATTACGGTCTTAGCGTCCTCTTTTTACTTCGTGTATGGTCTTCTTTTTGGTGGTGAGAAATGAATAAGGTTTTTAAACCAGAAGGCACTTAACAGTGTTAACTTGTTGGTGCTTCCATAAGGCGACAAAAAAGGTAGCCAAATCGCTCTAAACTCTGAAGCAACCAAGTGCTAAGGGGTGGTAAATATGGTCCGATACCAACTCAACAAATGTAAAGTTCCCGTCTCTGAAGATGATCGTACAAAAACATCCCCTGGACTTGCAGAATGCCGAAACCCAAAGGCACTCAACAAGAGCCCATGGGAAGAAGCGCTCCTCTTTCAACGACGGTAAAAAAATCAGGTTCATTCTGTATGGGGATCGATATCCAATTGCTGGTCCCCCCAATTCTTTCTTTTCATACACTTTTTACGTGAGTCAATAGAAAGGTTTTTATCACGACTTGAGATAATTTTCTCACAGCATTAGAATACTTATCGCTGTCATCTAACAACAGGTGAAGTCATTGACCTCAAAAGTCTATTACGGCTCCATTCAGCAAGGGCGTGACCATCCCTTCGCCGCCCTCGGAACGAAGTTTAACAAACTTCTCGAACACCTCGATTTCTCTACCATAAAAAAACACGACAAAGTCGCCATCAAAATGCATCTCGGCTTTGCTGATGGCTACCAAACCGTCCCGGTCTTTTTTGTCCGACGCGTCGTCAAAGCTGTCAAGGAAGCTGGTGGCTGGCCTTTCATCACCGACAACCCCACAGCCGTTTACAATGCTGTAGATAGAGGTTATACTCAAGAAACCTGTGGTTGTCCGCTAATTCCCGTTGCCGGCGTAAAAGACGGATATACGAAGACCATGAAAATTAATTTTAAAAAAGTCAAAGAATTGGAAATGGGCGGCGTAATCTATGACGCGGATGCCCTCATCGACCTCACCCACGCCAAAGGTCATGCCAATTGTGGCTATGGCGGTGCCATCAAAAACATCGCCCTCGGTGGTTATTCCGGACCCACACGATGGAATCGCATTCATGGGGTCGAAAATGTCGGTCGTTGGTATGATCCCAAAAAATGCTCACCCGAACATGCTCAAATACTTGTCGAAGCCTGCCCCTATAATGCGCTCTCCTATGACAAAGAAAAAGATAAACTCAACATAATGCGATTTCGCTGCCACTATGACAACTGCACCGAATGCATCAAAGCTGACAAAGATGTAGGTTGTCTCAATCTCCAACCCAAACAGTTTGAAGCCTTTCAAGAAATGATGGCCATTGCTGCCAAACAAGTTCTTGAAACCTTCGATAAAAACAAACGTTTCTACATTAACGTCGCCTTAGACATCACACCTCATTGTGATTGCATGGGTATGATTCAACCGGCTATAGTACCGAATATTGGAATCTTGGCTAGTCGAGATATTGTTGCTGTTGAACAAGCCACTCTCGATTTAATAGCCAAAAAAGGATTACTGGAGAGTGAAATTCCTCCGTATTTCAAACATGCGAATCTTGATCCGGAAGCGGATCTTCATCCGTTTCAGCGGTTATGGGGTCCGTATAAGGATCCATATGGAGTAACGAACCATGCTGAACAAATGGGTATGGGCTCGCGTAAATATAAACTGGTTGAAGTGCTTGCTGCGAAGAAGACTTTGAAAATGGATCCACCGAAACAAGAATTCGAAAGAATGCCATCATTTTACTAAAATCATACGAAACTAGGGACTCAGGGCTTAGGCCCTTAGGGTTCTCTTTTTTTTCATCGAGCTGGGTGTATGTAGATGAACGTTTTGAAAAGAAGGATTTTTATATGTTTGATTAAGTGATGTCCGTAGAGGCTTGAGCAGATGATAGGTGTTCACTTTCCTAACGGACTACCAACCGTTTAAGACCACCCGCTCCCTTTTTACTGCTCAAAGTCTTCTAGTTCTATCATTCCAACATCAGTTGAGTGGTGGTTTCAAAGGCAGGTGAAAGTATGACCAAGAAATCCAAGAAGTCGCCGAAGAAAGAGAATGCAGACCAGGAGGAAATTGTCACTTTTCATTTTGATAAGGTCGACGAGTTTTCTACTTGGTTTACTGAAATCAACAAACGAGCTGAACTTTCCGACCAACGGTATGGTGTGAAAGGACTCGTTGTATTCCGTGCGTGGACAACGGTCACATTGAAAATCATGTACCGGTTATTGGAAGAAGATTTAGAACGTCACGGGCATCTTCCAGTCATTTTCCCTGCCTTAGTCCCTGAAACAAATCTCCTCAAAGAAGCAGAGCATGTGGAAGGATTTGCTCCGGAAGTCTTTTGGTGTACACGTTCAGGGCAAGATAACGTCTTTGAAGAACCCCTTGCATTACGTCCAACTAGCGAATCGGCTATGTATCCCATGTACGCTCTTTGGATTCGAAGCTGGCGTGACCTTCCCTTCAAACGCTATCAAAGTGTAGCTATTTGGCGGTATGATACCAAAATGACCCGCCCGTTCCTTCGTGCACGAGAATTCTACTGGATCGAAGCCCATGATGTGTTTGCTACCGCCAAAGAGGCTGAAGCCCAGGTACTCGAGGATTTAAAAATTACGAAGAATTTCGTTGAAGGACACCTAGCGATGCCTATAATTGTGCTCAAACGTCCGCAATGGGACAAATTCCCGGGAGCAGACTATACAGTTGCTGGAGAATCAATATTGCCGGATGGGCGCTTTATTCAAAATTCAACGAGTCACATGCTTGGCGATAACTTTGCTAAAGCCTATGGAGTGAAGTATGTAGACGAAAATGAAGAGGAACAATTCGCTCAACAGACCTGTTTCGGTCCTGGAATCAGCAGGATGTATGGTGCTCTTATAATTATGCACGGTGACGACGACGGCCTTATCCTCCCGTTTGAATTGGCTCCGGTACAGGTTGCTATCGTTCCGATTCCCAAGAAGGGGGCCAAGATAACTGTAGAGACACGGTGCCGTGAAATAGAGGAGATCCTTCGTAATGCTGGATTCAGAGTTTTCTTTGACAATACAGACAAGCGACCGGGTGATAAGTACTATCATTGGGAAATGCGCGGTGTTCCGTTACGGCTTGAAATAGGCAATCGGGAAGTGCAGAAAAAGACGGTGACCATCTTTCGGCGCGATTTACGAACCCGCGAGACCATTCAAGGAAAAGAGTTGGTCAAAGCTGTTAAGAAAAATGGAAGAGCTGTGACCAAGGAGCTGTGGCGCCGAGCAAAAGACCAATTTGATGGCGCCTTCCAAAACGCTGATACCTTCGAAGAAATCTGTGCAATTATTAACGACCACAAAGCTGCTCGTATTAATTTCTGCACCTTGGAAATGAACGGACAGGCATGTGCAGAGAAAATCAAGGACGCAACTGGTGCGGATATTCGTGGCGTTAAATTGGGGGAAGAAGAGAAACCGTGGGGTCCCTGTCCGATCTGCGGAGAACCAGCAACTGTCGTCGCCTATGTTGGAAGACAATACTAATCTGTATGACTTACTAAAGACAATGATAGGCTTCAGTTCAGTGGGTTCTGTTCCAACCAGCGTCGAACAATCGGATATTTCCCAGGAAAATTACGATCAATGTAAATGAACACTACATAAAGCAGATCTCGGTCAAATTCGGGTCCAAAGGCAATATCTTGATGCCCATCATCACCATAAAAGAAGATGTTCTCGCTAGGTTTCACAGTGATGCTAGCCTCGCTCCCATCAACGTAGTAATCCCAACGAATGAATAATTTAGTGAAAAAGTCGGGGTCCAGTGGACGGTTTATCGTGATATTTGCATAGCCTGAAGCGGTTATCTCAATTTCCAAGTCATCTAGAAAAATAGTGTCCCCTTGAATTAGAGGTTCCACTCCTGCCAAGAGTGAGATTAAAGCCTCTTTGCATGATTGTTTAGCTGCTTGATTAGTAGACAAGCCCGATATCCCATTTGACCATTACAACAATCGTTTTTTACTATTCCGTTTCACATCATAGCACATATAACAGATTATAAGAAGACGAAAGAAATTAAGTTAAGGGTTTAAGTCGGCACCTCTCGCTTCAAGCAAATCGTAGACAAGCCCACTTGTAATTTGTATAATATCCTGGCATTTAGTTTCCCAAAGTTTCTCTCGTCGATATCTTTGTAGACCTTCCTTACACGAAATATCTATTCCTAGCAGGTCCTTACACCGGATGTGTCCGAACCGACTGATAAACAAGTTCATCATTATTTGGCTAAATTCATAAGGGGTTTGGCTGTCTGGGGTCTCTGATGGATGGGATCGCCCAAATTGGAGACCAAGGCCCATGATTGCTCCTGATAGTGCACCACATATTTCTCCGTGTCGACCTATTCCACCACCAAATCCCGTGGCAATTCGAGGAATGATATCACTTTCAATCTTCAAGGTTTTGCTTACAGCTAGTAACACAGACTCGGAACAAAGAAAGCCTTCTACCGCATATGCCTTCGCCTGATTCATAATTCCCACTTTTGACGCCAAAACTGTAACCTTCATATTTCAGAGTTGGTGAGTGCTCAACTAGTTTGTGGTATCTTTCTGAGAACGTTCTGGTTCTACTTCTGAGCTCTCGTCTGTCGTTGGGGGTGGATCTTTGCGATTGTGCCACAGTATTATCCCTAGAAGCGCAAGGCAGATTGGAAGAGCTATTAGTTGGAGGAAAGAATTCAGGAACGAAACAATCACCAAAGTGATTGCTGATCCCGCAATGAACCCAACAGCAATGACTTGGCCTTTTTTGGCAAACCATTCTTTTCCAAATCTACTATCCGTATAAAGGCGAATGAATCCGCCAATCGAGAAAGGGATAAAATATGACGGGGGAAGGAAGATGGCCAGGGCAACACCTAGAGAGGATATGGGGAAAGCCACAGCGAGTAATCCCACTAGAATGCCAGCTGCAAAGAAGGCGACTATGTTGAAACCGGTTGCTAAGGCATTCAGGGCAAATAGGGAGACGATGGCATATCCCTGTAAAACGCCTACGGCGGGAAAGATTTCGTTAGGAAATCCGATTAGGTACCAAGCAGTAAGCACAAAGACAACACTGATGATGGTGCCTGGAAAGATCTTAATCAGTTGGGCAATCAGGATGGATCGGCGCGGGGTCTCGGTCATCTCGCCGATTTTTATATTCCCGAGAGTGTCAGTAGTGGTAAATGGGTTGATAGAAGGATAGGCGAGAAACGCTGTATAGCCTTGTAAGCCGATCACAGTGAGTGGAATTTCGTAAAAGGCTAGTCGTTGTACTCCCATTCCAATGCCGGCTTCACCTACAAATTTGACTAGAACAAAGGTATCAATGAGAGCGATTGGTAACAACAGGATGATTCCGATAATGATGCTAATCCAAATGGGAAATGCTGAGAAGACATTGAGGGCAATGATAATGATGATGAAGATAGCCACCATCACTAGATACGCCAGACCGAGTCGGCGGTTATGAATTAATCCAAGAAAATAGGTTTTGACATACGTGCCAAATCCTACAGTTCCTTCTTCGTTAGTGGGATTTTGTTGAGTAGTTACCCCTCGTGATTTGTTTCCTTTCCGTATTTTGGAAATGGCGAAGACGACAATTCCACTTAAGAGCATTATTCCCAGTGCTGGGGCAAGCATGTATTCGAAAAGGAGGTTGAAGTAAAGGTCCATTCCGGTGAAAGCGGGGGTGACCAACCCTATTGAAACCAGAATTGGTGAGATTACAAGATATGTGATGATTCCTGCAAAGAGCATGGTAATGGAAACCTTGGGGTCGATAATGTAGGAAATTGCCATGAGGCTGATATTAAGCATAAATCCAAGGCCAAATCCAGGTAAAAGAAAGGGTGTAAAGTCCCAGCTAAGACTGGTTAATCCAATGGGCATGACTAAGACGTTGATGAAGTATTGCAAAACGGTGACAAAGATGCCGATGCCTAGCCAACGAAACATAAACCGGCTCTGTTGGCCCGTTTCCATACAGGTGTTAATTGTCACCCCACTCGCGGTGTAGAAAGGAAATTTAGTTTGTTTGCGAGATTGTACGTAATCAGTTACGGCTAATGCCCCGAGGAAACCGAGAATTGTGCCCAGCCATACAAATCCAATATGAAAGATAATCGGGGGAATCCATCGAGGATCAAAGGGACTTCCAGATAAGAGCACTTCCTGGGGTGGAACTAGCCACCAGGGTAACGTGTATGGAGTATAGGCTTGGACATATATCGAGATGGTTAGGATATAGTACACCACAAAACCCGTTGACGCGATCATGGTTGTGGCGATTTCTTGGCGGTTGGATCCTCCCCGGGCAATATGAAACAGTGTATAGGCTGTGAGAACCGTGATGATGCCAAATCCAAGGCCAAACCCGAAGTTCATACCCAAGTAGGCATTGATGGTTGTGTAGATTACATTGAGGATAAGGGCTAACGCAATTCCCCGGAAAGTAATACTCCGCGTTGACGGAGTATCAGGTGATTCCGCAGGTGGTGTACACTCATCTTCGGTTAATGACTCGGGAATGTTTCTGTCTTGCCCTGCGTCATCACTTGGATGCTCCGGGTTTTTCACATGTAGCGCCTCAAGTATTTAATCAGTAGTTCCGTGGTTTGTGATTTCGCACTTTGCGTGTCTTGTAGTACATATTGCTTTTGAAGATGCAATAAAATCGCATATTTCATCACCATGACCACTAGGTGTGGTCAGTCCACTAATGCTATCTGTGAAAAACTGCTCAAATCAGTGGGCACTCACTGAACAAATCTTGTTAACTGGCAAGACAGTTCCACTCAAATACTACAATCTCCTTGGAGAGCGTGAGGTGCAACTAAAAATGATTGATTTTCAACCTAGCGACGATCAAATAGCATTGCAAACCAAGGCTCGTGAGTTTGCTTTGAAGGAAGTTCTTCCAGTCGCTTTGCAATATGATCAAACGGGAGAGTTTCCACGCGAGGTTATCGCAAAGGCTCATAGCGCAGGGTTCATGAATCTCGGCATCCCCACGGAATATGGTGGCGCTGGTTATGGATCCTTTGACTCGGTCTTGGTCGTTGAGGAATTTGCAGCTGCTTGTGCTGGAATGACGACATCAATTTATGTGAACGATCTCGGATTGACGCCCATCGTCCTGGGTGGAAATGAAGCACAAAAAAAGGAATGGCTCCCTCCATTTACGAAGGAGCTTCGGTTCGCTTCATTTGCCACGAGTGAACCGGGAATGGGCTCTGATGTAGCTGGGATTCAAACTAGCTACGAACGCAAAGGCGATATCTTCCTTCTTAACGGTAATAAATTCTGGATTACCAACGGTAATCAAGCGGATCTTTTTGTCATTTTTGCTCGGCAAAAGGGAACACAACGTCATCAGGGGTTATCCGCGTTTATTGTGCCTGCTGATACGAAGGGACTTTCCACTGGGAAACCCTTGAAGAAGCTGGGTCATCGGGCTTCAGATACAGCTGCTGTGATTCTGCGGGATGCGAAGGTTCCCGCGGGGAATCTTTTAGGTAGTGAAGGCATGGGCTTTCTCTTGGCAATGATGACTTTTGTGAAAACCCGTCCCGCGATTGGGGCAATGGCTACCGGGCTTGCCCGTTCTGCGATGGAATATGCTATTAATTACGCTAAACAACGTGAGGCGTTCGAAAAGAAGATTAGTAGTTTCCAGGCCATCCAGGATATGGTGGCAGATATGTATGCACGCATTGAAGCCATTCGTCTTCTCACTTGGAAGGCGGCATGGATGGTTGATCAAAAAACTGATGGCAATATCACAAATGTAGCCTCCAGCTGCGCGAAACTCATTGGTGCTGAGGATGCCATGAAGATCGTTACTGATGCTCTCCAAATCTACGGTGGTAAAGGATACTTGGAACAATATCCAATCCAGAAACTATTCCGTGATGCTAAGCTCTATCAAATCTATGAGGGCACCAGCCAAATCCAACGATATGTGATTTCTCGATACTTGTTTAAAGAGTACGAACCAATTCTGAAGAATTTCTAAATAGCGAAGTTAAAAGATCACGATCGATATTTGATGATTAACGAAATTATGGCATGCGCAATTTCATTGGTGAGATCACCGATTCGTCCCAGAAGCTTCACGACATCATGCAGTACTACAAAGCTCGAAGCTTTCATCTTGAACTCCATGAGAAGCTTAAGCGTTTCAAATTCGGCTTCTCGGTTTTTATTTCGAATTGGTCGCACCTTTTGTGCTTCTTCGAGGGCTGCATCAAAATCTGAACCCAAGAACTGAATGCTCTTAAAGACAGCTTCAGTTGCTTCAAGACAATAGCGACCCATCTTACAGAGCTTTTCCTTGATTTCCAGTTCTATCGGTTCAACAATAAGACGAAGTTTTCGAACGACAATTTCGCTGCGATCTGCAATACTATCCATTTTTTCAACAAGTGAGTATCGTTCGCTACTTGTCACTGGAAGCGCAGTCCCTCGAAGTTTTTCATCAATTCGCTCTTCCGAACGATCAGCAGCGGATTCTAGCTCTATCACACGGTCTGCGAGCTCATTTTCTTCATCAATGAGTCGGTTTTTCGGTTTTTTCTTCAAAATGACTTCGAGATACTGACTCAGTGCTGTAACTGTATCTAAAACAATCTGGGTGTGTTCGGTGATGAACTGGCTAATGGCTTTTTCCTCTTTCTTTCTCCACAAGCTAGACACCTGACCACAGAGTGATTAGCGGCTCTAACCTAAAATGCTTTGCTTGTAATAATTAATTGTCTTACGAAACGCAACTTAGCTAAATAGCTCCAAAGACGAGGAAGAATGGTCTAATCGCGATATAAAGCCAAAACAATCCGATAGCTAATAGTGCAGAGAGCGGAACGGTGAGAAATGAAGCGATTATGATTTTGTTTAATCCTTGGCCTCTCACCGGGTTGCGATTGGCTATCCCAACACCAACTACGGCTGCTACAAGAACATGGGTTCCTGAAAGTGGAATTCCCCAAATGGTTCCAACGAGAAGCACAGTTGCTACTGCTGCTTCTGCTGAAAAACTTGTGCTGGGGCGGAGTTCGGTTACTTCCATCCCAACTGTGGCAACAACTCGTCGACCAATCAGGAACAATCCGATGGCCATGCCGCAGCCTCCAAGAAGGAGAAACCATGACCAAAACGTTTGGTCTGGAAAAATCATGGTAAGAATGCCGACGGCTTTGGAGACATCGTTTCCTCCTCGGCTCAAAGCAGTGATTACGACCATAGCGAGTAAGAACCAGCCAAAAATCTTCTCTAATCGTTCAATAGTATCAAGGCTCTTTGCTCTCGGCAGTATGGCTTTTTTAACTACCATTTGAATCAGAAAAGCGATAAGCAATCCAAAAATCGGACTAAGAATCCACCCTATTACAATTTCGGACATAGTGGCCCAATTGATTAACGGGCCGCTAGTGAAGAGCTCAATGAGTAACCCTATACCCAGTACGCAACCAACAATGGAGTGGGTTGTTGAAATCGGATAGCCACGAAGTGAAGCAACTAATAACCAGATTGTCATCGCAATAGCAAGGATTAACACGATATCAAAAGACAGGGGCGTCAAGACCATGTCTTGTCCAATAGTCTCCGATACTCCGGCACCAAGTAATTGTGCACCGATGATTTGGAGGCACATTCCGATAAAAATCGCTGTATTTAATTTGAGAACCTTTCCGCCTACCACACTTGCCATTGTTTCGTCATTTGCCCCGATTGCGATTGCTACAATAAACACCAGAATAAAGAGGAGCACAATCCAAACGATGGGTGAAATCATGGGGGAAATACTTCCTTTATCAACTTGATAGCCACTAGTCACAATAAACTCTATATTTTCTTTAGACATTCGCGTTCGGAATCTAATTAAAGAAGTTTTCGACCTATCTAAAGCAAATCCTAGCGAATTGCTATACTACATAGACCAATTTCAAGCTACGACGAAGTCCTCATAAAAGATAGGCTAGCTCTAATTCTACCTCTCGTCTAGCTGAAGTGGTTTCAAGTCGAATTAAGGACAATAATCTGGTTCTGTTTATTCATTCTCTTCGAATAGTTCTTTGCTAGACTTTCGGGCGCGTTGCATACTCATAGCCGCATCTTCATCAGCTATCGGTGCAGCTTGTGCAACTCCAACGACTGAGCGCTTACTCATCTCTTCTTTTTGCCGCTCGGCTACTTGTTCAGCTTCTGCGATTTCTTTGTCTAGAACTTTATCGGCTTTGGTGATGGCTTTTGCCAGTGCTGCAGGCGCTTGGTTCTGAACAGCTCTGTACGCATTTTGGGTGGCTTCAAGGATCTTCTTGCTTTTCGCAACTTCACCGCGATATTGTTCTTCGCCAGCCCGTTGCACTGCATAGGTGGCGGGAAGTTCGGCATCGAGGGTTTCGATAATGGGCTTAGCATCGTCGGTCACTTTCACGCGTTTGGTCATGACACGCATGCGTTGGTTGCCTTCCTCATCCATGTAGGAGACCTGCACTTGGATTGGCACTTCTTTCTCTTTCACCTTTCTTGAAGGACTGAGACGAACATAGACTTCTCGATCTTCAGTGACAGAGCCAATTCGAATCCCTTTCCTTAGGGAATCCGCCTTGGCACCACCCAATCCACTCACTTCAGCGAGTTCCACATCGTCGGGGGCAATCACTCGCATTTTCACACTGCGTGCCACAATCTTCCCACTGGATGAGGAACTCATGGCGTCGGCGATTTCAGAAGCCTGAGCATAGTACATGGTACCGCCGGTTTGCATGGGCATTACAGCTAAGGCTTCTAGAGCCATGAAGGCGGAGGGGTCTTTAATTCCTACAACATCGATGATGATGCCTGCGTTCGCGGCTTTGATAGCCAAGTCTTCATAGAGCTGCGCTCCTGTCGTTGAAGATCCTTCAAGAGCGCCCACGCCTTCGTTAGCTAGTCCATCGGTGAGGAGAATAATACGTCCACCTCGATCTTTCATAATGACGTAGCCAGCAACCATCGCCGGGCCAAGTGCGGTCATGTCAATATCGCGAAGTTTCTGAATGTTAGAAACCCACTTTTTCTTGGTCTTCTTCAAGGTTCTGAGTTCAACGTGCTTGAGTTCTTTTTCAACGGATTTGGTGATTTCATCTACGCTATATCGCATATCTCCAGAGAGCGTGAAGATGATCTTCATATTTTCATCGTAACAATACACATCGCTGTGGAAGGCAAGCAGACCGAAAGCAGTTTCAGGGGCATTAACACTTAGATCAGTCACTGTTCGAATGAGGGATTCTTTTACTGCTGCTAGTTTGCCACCCCCCATTGAGCCTGAAATATCGATAATGGCTAGAAGGGTGTCTTCGGTGATGGGTTTTGCATGAGCTAGTTGACCAAGTATGAATTCAGACAGATCAGTCCCAGGCATTAGTTCTTCAGGGATAACATTAACGGTGCCACAGAATTCACATTGGAATATCTTTCCTTTAGTCGTTGAGATTTGGATGATATCTGGGTTTGTAAGTGCGCCTCCGCAATTGCTACACATGATGGGACGAGTACCGATTTCTTTGACCTTCTCTTTTATATCTGCAAACGAGACACGTCCTACCCATGGCATGTCCTTAAGGACTTTGCTTTCTTTTGGGAAATATTCTGAACTGGTTTTGAACATTTTACTCGAATCCCCGTGAGAGCTCTGGTCTACGCTGATGGCAATGCGAGTACAAAAGTTTGTCGTATCCAAATGCCACAGGTCTAGTCAACTCGGTTATGTTTAGGGAATGACCCCTGTGTTTTGGGCGAGCCGTTCTGCTGCTTTCTCTGTGAGCCCCCGTTCTCCCAGAATAGTGTAGCGTTTTGGATTAATGGTATGGGCAATGTTTAAGGCTTCAATAATGTGCTCCGGTGTCACCTCCAGGTCAGCAGCGGTTGTTGGGGCACCAATAGTGGCTAAAGCATCTCGGATTTCTTCCCAATCGATTGCATGAAGGTATCCCATCATAATAGCCCCAACACCACATTGTTCACCATGGAGTGCAGGTTTGGGTGCAATTCGATCTAGAGCATGGCTGAATTTGTGTTCGGCACCACTTGCAGGTCGGCTGGATCCTGCAATACCCATAGCAATTCCGCTAGCGATCAATGCTTCGATGACAAGTCGAATACTATGTTCGTCGTTGGGTTTGATGGTTGCAGCATTTTCCATGATTACACGAGCTCCCATTAAAGAAAGGGAGGCTGAGTATTCTCCGTAATATTCATAGCCAAGGGTGTGGGCAAGTCTCCAATCTCGCACTGCCGTAATTTTTGAAATGAGATCACCACATCCTGCTGCAGTGAAGCGATAAGGGGCATTAGCAATTATGTGAGTATCAGCAACAATGGCAATCGGGGCTTGTCCTTCAACGGAGACCGAGGTTTCTCCCTTTTTTATGGAAGCTCGCGGACTGGCAATCCCATCATGAGCGGCTGAAGTAGGAACGCTAACAAAGGGTTGGTTTTCCTCAGTTGAACATAATTTCCCTGTATCAATAACTGAGCCTCCCCCCAAAGCAATCACAATTCCTGATTTGTGCCTTTTTATAACTTCACAGGATTTTTCCACTTCTATGTCAGAGGCCTTCTGGATAATTGTGACTTCTGTCTTAATTTTTGCTTTTTCAAGAGATGCAATGGCATCATCACCAGCAATTTTCATTACATCCTTATCGGTGATGAGAATGGCACGACGTGTGGAGACAACATGCTGTATTACCTCACCTAATTGGTGAATGACACCAGAACCTATAAGGACCTCGCCAGGGAGCTGCATTCGATGGGCATTTCCTTTCTCGGTCATTATTTTCACCCTTTTTACTGCGAATAGAATAGCTATCTATATAATTCCTATTAAACCGTTCTTTTATCAAAATGACCTAATTTCTAAAGTATCTCATTTATTTGGTTATGAATGAGTGGCAAAATTGAGCTTTAAATCAGCTAAACGGGATTTGAGTGCAGCTTTCGTATCAGCATCTATCTGCTCACCGAGTTGATTAAAAAGTGCTTCATATGAATCAATCGCTGCCTGAGCTTGATTAAGGTCTTTTTCGATTTCTTGGGTCATCGGGTTCACAACCAGTCCCATTTTTTGCCAGGCCACTGAGTCAAGGATGCGGATGAAAAACGGAAGAATTTGCCATACGGGTAAGGCACTAATATCAACTATCTGTGGTTTAGCGGCTTCCTGTTCTGTTGTCTCCGTTGGTATTTCTGGCTCTGGTTTGGTCTCCTTTGTTTTTGCTTTTCCTTTTTTCTTACCTTTTGCCATTGCTTTCACCTATTGCAGTTGTTCAGGTCAAGGAGCTCAGATTTAAAAAATGTTGCTGGGTTTTACTCGTTGCGGGTCACATTTACCATACGCCATGTTCGGTAGTCAACCAGAACTCGGATAAATCCACTAAGCATTTTATCAACTTCTGAATCACCCGTGTCTACATGGAGCCCTTGATCGGCAAGATTTCCAATTTTGCTATGGGTGGCAATCACCAGGATTTGTTCCGGTGGAATCCGCCGAATGATATTGGGGCTTATTTGTTGGTTTCCGCGACCAAATAGCATTCCTTGGTTTCCAATGGGTGACACAATAATCCAGGTATGCAAGAAATCGGGGACCAAGGCAAGTATTTGTTTTTCGTTGACATCTAAGTGAATTTTTCCTTTCTGGTAGACATCGACACCGAGTAGGGTTTTTTTGACACCTAATGCGTTGGCCACGGCTCTCACCGTCGAACCTGGACCCAGAATATAGGTATCTCTCTCTACCATGTCTTCAATCAGGGTACGGGCGACCGCTTCTTGATTTTCTTGCTCATCTATTGTGGTCGGTGAGGTCATCTTAGAGCCTTGCATTCGCGCGGGAACCAGTGGTCCCTGAAGAAAACCATATAGTTTTACCGCGAACTCGTCGGAACGAATTGCCTTTTCATCCGCATCCATGATCTCAAATGGTTCGATAGCGGTTTCTCCTTTCAACCAATCAATCACAACCCCAGCTGCAGCTTCAGGCGAATAGGCAAAGATACCACTATACATCTTCACACCCGCAGGGACGCCTAGCACTAACATCTCTGCATCTTCCCCTAGGGCATCGTGGATATCCCGGGCTGTGCCATCGCCTCCTACGAACACTAGGAGTTCCACTTCTCGTTCACGGAAAAGAGCTACTGCCTTCTTTGTATCGGTATCCTTCGTGCCTTCATCTAATTCCATAGGCACGACTTCAGGCTGAATCCCGATTTCCAGCAAGATTCGGGCGCCCATGGGTTCAGGACAGGTGACCCAGTCTACGCTTTCACCAGTATCTTTCCATCGTAAAAGTGCCTTCAAGAATTGTTTTGCACGATCTGGGGCAACTGGTTGTGCACCCAGCTGTCGCGCCTTCTCCGCAACTCCATCTGTCCCTTTCAATCCCACACGTCCGCCCATTCCCGCTATGGGGTTTACTAAAAATCCAATACGTCGGGGATTGGTCGTTGATGGTGTCAATTAGCATCCTTCCACTCACAAGCCCACATAAGATGAAATAACTTTTCCTCTCCATCAGATGAGAATCTTCCACTAACTTCAACGATTCGCGTTTTAGTTTTTTGAGCGTCCTTGATTCAGAATATGATAGATTTCTTCCGAATTGGTAATCTTTTCGCTGTCTACTTTGATCTCTGTTGGATGTAAGAGGATGGCATGAGTTTGATATCCGCCAACACCACCATGGTTTCCGATTAATTCTTCGTAGGCAGCGACGGAGCCATCTGGATATACTGGGCTGATTAAAGTGATATCTCCCGCGCTTGGAAACTCGGCAAGGCGCAATAGTTGCTTAATTCGAACCTTTGGCTTGTCGTAGGGGGTGAGTGGGTTCGTCCCTTCAACTTTGCCAGTTCGCAGCTCAACGACTCCATCTTTGCCAAGAACAATCGGTCCACGATTGGCATCTCTGATGAGGGCAAAACCTACACCTTCATGAGCCACGAGTTTCGAGATGAAGCCTGGGAATTGCTGTTCAAAGTCCTGCAAGCTTAGTTGTTCTTTCTGCGTTTTGAAGTAGATTTGGGCCAAGTTTCCTGATGCACACACTATGACATTGTTCTCTGTAACATCCGCTTCACTTACAGCATCTTTGGTTTCACTTTTTTGGCGATAGAAGTGGCGAAGGGCATTCTTACCCTTTTTTCCTTCCACTTCT
>JABXGS010000065.1 GCA_016550425.1 archaeon | reverse complement strand
GAGCATTATGCTTTATCGGTCAACTACACTCAAAGTGATGCTCTGGATACACTCAAAGCATACTTAGTGAAGGTTCCCGGAGTCGCAGATGATCTCGCAGAACAAATCCAGCTAAAAAATCTCTCGATGACATTTTACCCCTATTGGACGGTTACCGTTCAAGGTGATGTTTCCTATAAGGGAATTGATAAGAAGGCTTCGTTTCGTGGTCAATCAGGTGGTCGATATTCAAGCATCCACTGGGAATGGGTTGCAGAAACAGGGCACCAAGAACAAACCCGTCAAATTCGTTTATACGCGGGTCCTAAAACGCGTCCAGAAATAACGAATTACCCAATTGCAACCCGGTCACGTCGTTACTTCAACCTTGAAGAAGTAAAGCAATATACCGGTAGCGTCTTATTCTCCAAAGTCTCTGAGGAGACAGCTAAGGAACAAGCCATTACAGCAACACGCAACATGATTTACTCTCGTATAAAACGAGAAACCGAAAAAATTGATGATGCCCGAGAAACCTTCCAAGTGACAGATCAAGCGTACATCCACGTTCCAATCTACCACATCAAATTTTCTGTGGGCGGCGGAAAAACCTACGAAGCAGCCCTCGATGCTTCCAATGGACGAGTTATCTACTCTCAGATTCCCACCACAACTGGCTTTAAAGTTCAAACCATTGGAATGTCCTTACTATGGTTCTTACTCACCATCGGTGGCGCTGCTGTGACATATCTAGCTTATAGCGGTATTCCACTACTCGGACTCACACCCGAATACCTCTTATACGCTGGAATTGGACTCACAATCATTCCACTTGTCTTAGCGTTAATGACCATTTATTATGCAAGGCGAAAAACCGCCGCTGAGCGTGCACAATAATTCACATATACCGCACTTGTAGTCGCTAATGCTCAATAAGCAGTGGATACCATCCGCAGTTATGTCTCAATCAAACCCAACAAGCAAATCGATTCCTCTGGCGAGATTTTATAAGGTCTCAACCCAATGCCTAGATAGCGACCATCGAGGTGATCTCCTTGGGAGACGATGAAAAACCATCCATTATGGAAAAAGTCGATGACGAACGCACCCTGACCCAAAAAATCATGAAATTAATACCTGGATGGCGGGGATACCGCATCAAGGAAGAACGTCGCAACGCCGACCGTATTCTACGTGACCAAATCATAACCCGACTCCGACAAAGTGCCGACAAAATCCAAGACATCCGCTCTGCAATAGTCGAAGAAGAAATCGAAGACGCCTACCGAACCGTCGACTCACTCATGAGCCGAACTGAAAAACTCATCAGCCAGATAGAACATGCCGATTATGGCTATCGCCCTTTCTTCGATGCCATCAAAATCAAAGAAGACGACCTAGAGAACATGTTGCGCTATGATAGCTGGTTTGTTGAACAGGTGCAAGAGTTCGACCAACGCTGTGATGATGTCTTAACATTGATAGAAGATGATCCGGATGAGGCAACAGGCCACATCAAGGATCTCCGGAAAATGATTTCCCGTATGAACCGCAAGTGGAAGGAACGAGAACAAGTCATCATGGGTATTGAGGTTGTGTAACCGAAGGATTACACACTTTAATCCTATTTTGAGCCCTTCCCTTTTTTCTCTTTTTTTATAATTATAAGAGGGGGTAGGCTAATTTCTTTCTTCTTTGCGGCATTTGTCTCGAACTTTGTCCACGAATTCAGGTGTGTTATCGATGATGCCTTCTTGATTTACGCTAAATTTTTTGAATCTTAATGAATTTATAAAAGCAATAAGGCATCTTCACTAGTTATCAAGTTCAATAGGTACAATAGGATGGCTTTCACTGTAACCATTGATGAAAACCTTGCTCGAGGACGACGAGCCATAAAAAGAGCGTCAATTGTTGTTTTAGCCTTAGCCATTACATGGTTTCTCATAGCATTCCTATCGGGCAGCCTGGGCCTTTTTGCCAAAGGAATTGACTCAATCTCAGACTTGATTGCAGTTATCACGGTTTTCCTTGGTTTATGGTTGGCTCAACGTGACCCCAACGAAAAATACCCTTATGGCTATTTCAAAGCTGAATCACTAGCCGCTCTGATCGTCGCAGTCTTTATTTTTATAACGGGCATGGGTGTACTTTGGCAAGCAATCCAACGCATACTATTTCCAACAGAATTAAGTTTCATCAGTCTGGCCCTAGCAATTTCAATTGCATCAATTCCAATCATCTTCGTCATGTCCTGGTATCTGAAAAAAATTGGTCAAGAAACTGGAAGTAATGCTGTCTATAACAAGGGTCAAGAATTCCAAATGGATATTCTTGCCTCCATAGCGGTCATTTTAGGATTGATTTTTGCGTTCTTCGGGCTACCATGGGTTGAATCCATTGTGGGATTTGTAATTGGCCTTTTGATTTTAAGAAGTAGCTTTCAGTTAGCCTACGAGTCCATACTTGTCTTAATGGATGCCGGACAAGATCCAGAGAAGATTAATGCAATCGAACAACTTGCTTCACCTATCCTTGGTGTCCTTGGTGTTCACGCCATTAAATTGCGGAGAGCAGGACCGATTTGCTTTGGGGAAATGCATCTAGAAGTAGCTGGAAAAACAACAGTGCTACAATCGCATCTCCTCGCTGAAGAAATATCCACACGCGTAAAGGAGGCCTACCCAGATATACTTTCATTTCTTGTCCATGTTGAGCCCGTTCTTCCTGTTACTTTCCGAGTTGCGTTTCCAGTAAATCAGAAAGATATAACCCCAGATTTAAAGCCCAGCACACACTTTGGTTCAGTACCTTACTTTTTAATCATGGATGTTGACCAACGAAAAATCGTGCTCTGGGAAGTCATGCCAAATCCAGCAGCAAAAGAAAGTAAACAACGAGGGAAAAACACAGCACATCTCCTAATTGATGCAAAAGTGGAAGTTGTGTTTGCCGAGAAAATGGGTGAAACACCACTCAGCATCTTACGAAACCATCTAATTCAAGTCTTTCACCAAAATTCGAAGATCAGCTGCCGTAAGAACCTTGAAGCGTTCCTTGAAAACGAGCTGCCACATCTCAAGGCAAAGGAATCAACCTATTCACCTAAACAAAACAATCTTAGTTGATATCCTAAATGGAAATTTGGTTATTCGATGCAAAGTCGTAAAGTTGAAAAGGCTTGGCACGAATGGCAACCCAGACCTTCTGTACCTTCCAAACTGGATTTCCAGAGGGAGAACGAACCATGCCCGAAATAATCGAATGGAAAAGCATGCGAAAGAACGATATTGTCAACCGATGGCCCAATGACCTCGTGAAATGGGGCAGCCAATGCCTCGTCCGCGAAAACCAAGCCGCCGTCTTCTACCGTGACGGAAAAGCCCTTGACGTCATGGGCGTCGGTCGTCACACACTCACCACCGCCAATGTTCCGATTCTTACGGGGATTCTCCGACGCATAGCAGGCTTCGACAAATCCCCTTTCACCGCCGAAGTCGTCTTTCTAAACATGACCAAATTCCAAGGAAAATTTGGAGGCAAAGGTCAAACCCGAGACCTTGCCCCCCTCATGTTCCACGGCGAATTCTGGTTTGAAATCGACGACCCCCAAATCTTCGTTAACGAAGTCGTAGCAGGAGAAAACTATACCACCCAAGATGTGACCAACTTCATCCGGTCAAAATTCGTCGAACTCGCCATGGATGAACTTGCTGGTTATAACCTTCAAGATGCGATGACCCGCCTTGACGAAACCAGCATGAAAACAAAAACCATCCTTACCGACAAATTCGAAGAATATGGCCTCAAACTCTTGGATATGGCCTTTGCCGGAATGGACACCTCCCCCGAATACCG
>JABXGS010000064.1 GCA_016550425.1 archaeon | reverse complement strand
GCGTAAATTTTTGTGTTCTCTGAACGTGGACGAACTGTCCTCCTCATAGGAATCTTCATCCTCGTATCAGGGTTCGCTTTCATCAATTATGTTCTCGTTCTTGCAGGTATTTTCCTCATAATTGGCTCAGTTGCTAGTTCCCCCTATTTTCAACTGACTATGCCGGTTGAAACCTTAGAGGTGACGCGAGAAATTGATAAACGGAAAATTTTCCAAGATGACTTCGTTCACATAAAACTCACTATCAAGAATACAGGATCGCATCGAATCGATTCAGTGGATATCTTTGATGTTTACCCTGAAATTTTCCGGTTGGTCTTGGGAAAGAATCGTATTCGCACTCGTATCGATCCAAATCAAGTGGTTAAGTTTTCTTATATTCTTCAAGCACCATTACGAGGTAAATTTACCTTTGGACCTACAAAATTCCAAATATATGACCGGTTGGAATATCGGTTTGAGGAGATGTCTGGAGAAAACTTTGAAGAGTTGCTGATATACCCGAATGTTGAAGAAGTTCGGATAATGGAAAGTCTTGCAAAGAAGCGAAGATTAGGTCATATGTTTGGGATACACAAAACCCGGCAGATGAGTTTAGGCACAGATTTTACTGGTATTCGAAAGTATGAGATAGGTGATGAATATCGCCGTATTGATTGGAAATCCTCAGCCCGTTTGCAAAAACTCATGATGCGTCAGTATGAAACTGAACGCAATATTCGCATGTTTATTCTTCTTGATACCGGCGCAACGATGGCTGCAGGGCGACCAGAATATAGTAAACTTGAAGCAGCCATTCGCGCGGCCTTGATGCTTGCCAAAACTGCAATGGAACGAAAAGATCATGTTGGGTTACTAGCATGGTCAACGAAACATCATTCGTTTCTCAAACCCGGTCTTGGGGATGCACACTACCACCGAATGCTCGATCAACTCGCCGAAATTGAGCCTGGCGGGGAATTTGATCTAACAGCAGCAGTCGAGTATCTGGCTCCACGAATTAACCAACAAAGCTTTTTCATCATTATTACAGATCTCGAATCCAATCGAAGACGATTAGAGAAAGGAATCAGACTCATCCGAGGCTACAAACATAACGCTCTCATTATTCGACCCTTTGGTCCCTGGTTTGAAATCGAAGAGATTTATCTTTCACCGGTAGAACAAGCAATTGGCGAAGCCATCGTTCATAAGCTTCTCGAAGAACAGTCCCAGATAGCCAAAGGCTTTCAACGAGTGGGCGTTTCAATAATTCCCGTAGGACCGGGTGATTTTCTCCCCACGGTACTCAGCGAGTATCTGAAAGCCAAGAAACGGAGTGTTGCGGTGATATAGAAATGGAGGGAAACAATACATGACACGGTACATTCTCTGGGCACTCCGAAGTGTCGCTATCGCGGTATTCGTTGCCTTTGCCGCAATCATCCTTGTAGGTTTAGATCCTTTTGTTTGGCGTGTTACAGGGCCAGCGGGGATTTTCACGTCACTACTAGACTTTGCCGTTGGACTACGAAATGTCCTGACACTAATGGTGTTTCTTTTTGTGGAAGTGGCTGCCTTTTTGAGTGCCGCTATTGGATCAAGTATTTACCATGTTCCACCCGAAAGTCTTTATCAATTCTATCGAGAGAGCATTGTTGCTTATTTCCAAGCCTTTGGCTTCACTCTCTCAACCGTTGTACCCCCAGAACAGCTGATTTTCTATATTTTCAACTTCCTTCAGAGTTTGTATTTTCTATCATTTTGGTTGTTACTTTTTGTAGCTATTGCCGCAGGGATAATGTCCTTTCTTCGCATCAGTGGTCGATTAGCTACTCTTTGTTTTGTCACTATGATGGGGTTAGCGATTCTGGGTGCCGCAGGAATTGCCCTAAATATTCCAGGAGGTGAAAATGGTTATTTTATGCCCCTTATAAGCACCAATCTTCCTGACCTGAATTTTCTTTTCTTTTTACAATCCCCTGTGTTTCTTGTTGCCCTTATGAGTTTTATTTACCTTGAGGTCTCCTTCCAAGTCGTGTACTTCTATTCCCTACTTGAGCCACCGACTCTTCGTGAGGAACAATTACGAAGACAACTTAACCAATTACAAACCGATGCTCAAAGACAAGTTCCCATTCAGACCCAAGATATTCCGGTGCCAAAAGCCTTGCAACGTATGTTAGGATCTGATGCGTTCCGTCTAATGCGTCAAGTCATTGAACGGAAACTGCTTCGCCGAGAATGGCTGGTTGAACTCAAGGATGCCCACGAAGTTCGTCGACTCAACACGTTTGTTAATCGCTTATTCCGAGAGGATCCTGAAGCAGAATCTACGCTAACGGCACGAGCGTCGATGCCTTCTCTGACACGGATGACTGCGTTATCGATTGGATCATCAGTTGTACGTTTTGTGTTTGTGATTTTAATTGCGTATATTTGTATTCACCCGGCAATATTTCTCGCTTTTATGAATGCACCGCCAATTATCATCGAATCAGTAGAACTACTATTTTTACCAGAGAAGACCTTGCTGTTTCTGTTACCCTTGGTACTCCTATTTCCACTTGCTGCAACTATAATTGGGTATATACGACAGCGTCGAGCCCAACCTGCGGAGCCCATTAGACCGACATTGACACAATAGCACGGGATGAAGCACTTTCGGCAAGACTAACTTGAATCTTAGAGATTTTCGGAAAATCAGTTGAAAGATTTTCCTTCAGTTTTTGACATAAAAGCCGTGCTAGCTCTTCTGCGGTTGTTTCTACAACATCTATAACTCGGACATCTTTGGATGGAAAAGAATAGGTGCCTGTAGGTGTTGTGACCTGAGTCTGTTGACCTTGCTGGCTGGTTGTAATCAACTGTGATGCTGCAGGTAACAAAATGAAATGATCCCACTGTTTACAGAGGTCTCCTATCCGCTGTTTTAGGATGCGGAAGTCAATCACCATGCCATATTCATTGAGTTCTCCATGGACTGTGACTGTTACATGATAATTGTGACCATGAAGTTGTTCACAGGTTCCACCTTCACTCACAAAATGAGCTGCAGCAAAATCGATACCGGAAACCTCTACGGCAGCATGCTTAGACATAATAATTACCCACTACTCATACGTAACAAGAAGTAGAAAAAGAATAGGAAAAAAGAAAGATTGGCGCCCGCCAAAGCGGACGCTTGTTTACATCATTCCAGGCATACCGCCCATACCAGGAGGCATGCCACCCATTCCTGG
>JABXGS010000063.1 GCA_016550425.1 archaeon | reverse complement strand
CGATACAGCTCCATCGGCTTTTGTTTCTCAGGTCGACCATAGGGCAAGTAGCGTCGCACCATCCAAATCGCAAGAAGTGGTGCCAAAGGTGCAAGGAGCCAATTTGTGGATACATAAGTGATTTGGCCCAGCATCAGACCCACATACAGAACAGGTGACTGGGGTGACCAACCCAGATGATTATGATCAATAATGATTGAATTCGTATTCCCCTTGTTAGCCAGATACCTAAAGAGTTCCACAGCGAATTGTCGGTTGGTCCCCCGATCAATCATATTGTTAATGAAAATACTTGGATCACTGAGCAACATAAGGGTTCCATTTGGTATCTGAATCTCCACCATTACGGGGAAAGGACCAATTTGGTCTCCGCGACTTGCATTATAGATAATGTAATTGGGATCTCCTCCTTGTTGGATGTGGCTTAAGACATCGCCTGCAACGCTCCAAGAATTGGTTGAAGTCATTGCTAGGCCAGTCCCCCCTGGTACTTCAATTGTTGTAGCATAATTCATGACAACATGATGTCCAGACGAGAAGATAAGTCCCCCATCATTGAAGGAATTAATTGCAGGTAATAGTGGACGTCCTCCATCATTACTACCCGCATCAAGCAGTAAATTTCGCGTGAATCGAATCGCGGAGACCCTCATTAGATTCTCCATCCGGGTCGGCCAACCAAACTCTGAGAGATAAAGCGCAAGTCCATCTAACAAGGTATTTGCGGACCCAAAATCATCTACTAACAGCAAACTACCCCCATCTAAGAAGAAATCTAGAAGCGCTGATATTTCGACGATTGAAAAGTAATGGGTGGGGCCTATGATACAGAGAACATGATTACCTGGAATACCGTTTACCACACTCAATGAACTAATTAGTGGACTAACTTCAAAACCATTATTTTCTAATTCCAATGATAGCTCTGAGCATCCATCACCTAGGACTGGGCTAGTATTGTAAATGGAAAAGGCGAGATTATCGATTCCACCCACACCGCTAATACTGAGAATAATAGGTAGCCAGGCTATGGCGAATACGAAGCAGAAAACAAAGAGAGTGAAAAACTTGCTTCGTTTTTTCGCTTCAGCCGCTTTCGGTTGGTTGGGCATCTGATTCAGGTTGCTGTTGTTCTTGCGTGACAAACCGCAAATTGCCTCCGGTTAAGGAGTTGTACAAACTGGCAAAGGCGCTTAATGTTTGGAGAGCAAGATTGTAACTAATGGGATGATCGCTATATCGGGCTTCCTCGACACCTCGAATAAAAACTCCCATGGTTCGTGAATCTAAGCGACCGTGGGCAATAGTCAGGTTGGCAAACTCGCGCACAGTAATGCTGGGGTCCCGGTATATGCCGAGTTGGGCCTGGATGATTGTCTCAAACATACGGAATGCATAGATTATTGCTTCACGGTATTTCTTATCGGTTAACAGTTGGCGGAGTGAAGTCAGCATCGCAGCTGCATCAATCGAGGGTGCAGCTGATCTTCGCGGACGGCGTTTCCAGTAGCGATAACCAAGGATGGCTACTACTACAAAGGCTATGACTACAACTAGTGCAATGATCCATTCAATGGGGATAGGTAGTACTGGTGGTGGTTGCATGGGTTGTTGGGCCTCCACAATTATGTTTCTTACAGATGAGTTAAAGGTAATTATCGTTTCGTGTCGAAGCTGAAGTGTATAGGAAATATCGTTGATTCCTAAAGGCGTGAATCTCAGCACAAAACCCACATGACCCATTTGGTTTGATGCAGTGGAAATGCTACTTGTTCCATTAACGAGAAGCCAAACATCTCGGTTAGGGACTGCCCGTCCAAAGTTATCAACAAGGGTTCCATTAACCACAATGCTTGTATTCCACGCAAAGGGTCCAGGTGGTACATCAATCACTAAAGTCGCATTTGAAAACACATCAAGGAGTTCAGAATCGGAACTAGTTCCATAATAGAGGGCTCCTGCATATGAGACATCAAAGGAGAGAGTCGAAACACTTGTAGGTACACTTGTAGGAATTGCCAAAGTCAACGAAAAAGAACCACCTGTTTGAGTCAAAATGGTTCCGACGGAAACCGAGATAGCTAGATATGAAATGTCAATGTCGAGGGGCTGTCCTGAAATTCCTACTCCTTGATCGTCAATTAGTTGACCTGTTAATGTTACAGTTTCTCCTAGTAGAACTGGAGAAAAATCAATCATAAGATTCTGTATTCGGGTTGATGAATTAATCGTGAAATAATCGTAACTCGAAATCACCACAAGAGTTGGATGTATAATATTGCCTGTAGCTTCTCGAATACCAATTGGTTGCGTGGCCGTAATCTGATAGCTAACAAAAAACGATCCATTAGGAAATGTCATCGTGGATGCAACTTGGGTTCCATTTAGAAGGATAAGGACCGTTACTCCTCCTTGCCGGGTCCCATTTTGGTCTTCTACCCAACCTGAGAAGTATATGGTGTTCCCTCGTTGGGTTAAATCATCACCATCATCATCGTCTACAAATACAACTATTGTGCCTTCTTCGTGAACTAAGGCATTATTTGAAGCTCTTGTGCCATATACATACTGTGCACCTGAAAATTCAGCCTCAATGGTAACTTGTCCAATCGTTGTTGCATTATACTCCATGAAATAGTAACCAACACTGTCAGTACTTGCCACCCCAATTGGTGTACCATTCCAATACAACTGGATCGTTTGACTAGCAATACCCGTGCCATTATCATACTGCAAATATCCCTGAAGGGTCGTATTGCTGTGCAATCGTATTGAGTTCGGAACCGCTTGAACAGAAAGCTGAGAAGTTGCAGTTACGTTCAATATCTCAATGGAACTAACAATCGGATCGATGATACCTGGAAGCGTAAAAGTCGCTTGGACAGATGTCGAACCGAGAGGAGCTTGAGATAAGGGAATAGGATAGTTCACCGTGTAATATCCCACACTGTCTGTAAGGGGTTCTGTAGCCAAAATTGAGTTGAAGGCGATACTGACTCCTGTAAATCCTGTTTCATTTTCAGAAATTCCCCGCCCATTGATGACATCCCGCAAATAACCACTAATTTGCACTACGCTACTTCGATTCGCCTCTACGGGGGTCATCGTGATGGACAGATTCGCTGGACCATGGAGTCCGACTGCATTGAATGCATTTAATGCACTAAACTCAGCTCGTAATAGGTGGGCGCCAACAATGGCTGAGTTGTTATAGTTAAAGGTAATACTAGCTTCACCCAAAGCCGAAGTAATATTACTGCCCAAAAACCACTGTTCCGTTTCATCATAGAAGGAAATCGTTTCTCCTGATTGTGGGGCTCCATCTTGAGTTAGGGTTGCAGTGATTGTGAATTGCTCAAGTCTGTTAACAACGATTGGAGAAGCGTCAAGGGTGAGGTTATAGTATGTACTGACAACCCACGGGTCTTCATCGGGTAAAACAGGACTTGGTGACTTGTCAGAGGGAGTAGGAGGAGGACTACCATCGGTAATGAAGCTAGGCAAGGGAGTTGGATCAAATTGAATCCAATAATCCTGTGTCGCTGTGGGAATATACACCTCAACCCAGAAGTGTATATGCATTAGGTGAAGAACTCTTTGAGTTCCCTGATCCTCGCCAAGGATTGCTCCAAAGACTGGTCGAGCAGCAATCCCTGCTTCGCGGAGAAACATCGTATAGGAGGTGGCAAAATCAAGACCAATTCCTCCTCCTTCTTGTAGAAACCATTCGACATGTTCATCGTTTGGACCTGGTCGTGGGGTGAAGGGGTCAAATACGAAGTTAGTTTTGAAATAATTCTGGATGGCGAAAGCTTGCTCAAAGGCGGTATTTGGCACACCCGCTAGAATGGTTGCGAGTTGGGTTTGCAATGAAGCTCGTGTAGCTGGATTCATGAAGTTGAGTCCCTGCTGTTGATATTGAGCAAGAATTGGTCCAGGGGTTGAACTTGCAGATAGAGACTGGGGACGGATTAGAGTCCAATTACGGGGAATGTACGTAACATCATACTGAAGGGTTGCTGTCCCATTTTGACTAAAGAAACCATTGAAGAAAGCAGTGCCGAAATCATCAATTTCAAAGTTATATGAGGTTGGATTTGATAGATACGGGAACTGAAGGGAGTTATTAATAATCATGGGGTCTGGCCATAATGTTAGAAGAGGAAAAGTTCCACTGAAACCCTGGTTAGTGATATTTTGTGTCACTGTATAAACGATTTCACTTCCAGGATTTACACCAGCAAGAGGAGTAGTTGTATTAGAACTCTTTTGCCAATCGGTTCCAATATACCGGTCATAGGCGGTGTTTCGCCAATACCTTGGGGGCTCTGCAGGAGAGATTATGGCTACGACAAATGAAGGGTCAAATGACCAATTCAAATCTAAGGTGACGTCATCAATTGTAATATTGTCAAGGAAGGTATCGTCTCCCCCTTCAACAGTGACACCTGTTCCCCAATCTTCGACATCATCGTAAGGTCGTTGACGGGGAATTGGAGGCAGAAAAATAAGTGGCATCAAAAAACTTAGAATTAGCATTATGATAATAACTGCGGAAATAGCTGCTACTACTGACCGCTTGGAAACCACGTGTTGCCACCAACTGAACCAAAGAATAAGCCAACATAAACTTTGCTAAATCAGACAAAGGAACAACAGAATTGTTGCAGTTTCTGAGGTCACCGAATCTTTTTCTATCCTATTAACTAAGGACTGATGCTCAGGGTTTTACCATTCTCGTACGAGGTGTTAATCTGCAAAACATCTGGCGTGGTCTCTATAAAGAGATACAAAATCAGGACCGGTCAATGGAAACAGAGGCTGAATTACGCTTAACCGGTCTCATGACCTCACCAGAATCTGAAGTTGCAAAAACAAAGCTGGGTCAGTATCTTCAAGAAGCGAAAAAACTTCGGAGAACCAAACGTTACAAAGACGCCCTGCTCATTGTTCTTGTCAGTGCGGAATACTATTGGCGCAAACACCAACTGACCCGAGCCGCTGGAATCTTGTTAGAAGCCAGTGACCTATTCTACTTAGACCACAATCTCGTAACTAGCTATCGATGTTTAGAAGTGGCATTAAGTCTGATGAACCAAAAAGCACGATTAACTTGGTGGGAAAAGGAAATGATTGGGACACTCTTTTTGCAAGCAGCCTGTCTTGTAATCGTTGATGATCCAACCCAGATGAGTGCACGGCTTCAAGACATTCGAAATCTGCTTTCGGAAAAGGCGCAGAAAGCACGGAGTCGCGAAGACGGGTATCGCGTTGCGATTGCATTACGCCGGTCCATAAATCGTCGGTCCTTGGTTCCCATAGATGAACTGGAAACAAAAACCACTCTCAGGATCCGATCAGACTATTCTACTCTTTATGAATATCTTCAGGCATCTTCACAGCGATATGCAATTATTCGAGATGGGCTTATTACTTTACACCGAGAAATCCTTCAGGAGGAGGACTAACCTTGTCCTATGTCACTCACCTACGATGTCCGAAATGTGGCGCTAAGTATAACCTCTCCGAAAATCCATTCTTTTGTAAGACCCATGGCTGTGAAGCACGCATTGATATTCATTATGATTACATTCGTCTTAGGGAAGTTATTACAAAGAAAAGTCTGGCAAATCGACCATTAGGTGTTTGGAGCTACTTTGAATTACTCCCAATCGAAAATCGTGCAAATATCATAAGCCTTGGTGAAGGTGGAACTCCACTACTTCGTAGCAAACGACTCGCGAAGAAACTAGGACTCCGTGAACTTTACATAAAGGACGAAACGCGTAATCCCACATGGTCTTTCAAAGATCGACCAATGACGGTTGGTGTGTCCAAAGCGAAAGAACAAGGAGCTACCACCCTTGCATCGGCCAGTAGCGGCAATGCTGCTGCTGCATTAGCGGCTTATTGTGCTCGAGCCGGATTTACATGTTATTGCTTTGTACCCGATATCGCTCCTATGGGAAAAATTGCACAATTACTGTTATACGGCGCGAAAGTCGTTCGTTTACGGGGATTACATAAAGGTGATGATCCAACCGTGAAACTTCTCCGTGAAGCGTGCTCCAGTTATGGCTGGACGCCTTGTCCTAGCTTTGGCCCTTTCAATCCCTATCAGGCTGAAGGTCCTAAAACACTCGGATATGAAATCCTTGAACAATTAGAATGGGAGGTTCCAGACGTAACCTATGTCCAAGTGGGGGCGGGGGGCCTTTTAGGAGGTCAATGGCGCGGATTTAGCGATTTTCATACCCTTGGACTTGTTAAAACACGTCCACGAATGGTCGCAGTCCAAGCAGCAGGGTGTGCTCCTTTGGTTCAGGCGTTTCGTACTAACCAGGATCCTTTCAAGATTATTCCGTGTGCCTCACCACATAGCGTAGCTGAAGGGTTATGTGATCCCTTACCTTGGGATGGCGATTTGGCGCTCAACGCCATTCGGAAATCCAAGGGTTGTGCAATTGCAGTTGAAGATGATGCCATTCTTCAAGCTCAACAATTACTCGCCAAGTATGAAGGAATTTTCGCAGAACCCACAGGCGTCACAGGTCTTGCAGGTCTCATTGACCAGCTAGACTCTGGAGAGCAAGATCCCTCAGAAACAATCTTAATAGAGGCTACTGGTGGCGGATTAAAAGATCAGGATGTAGTGATCCAGCGAATGCCTAAACCACCAGTAATTGATGCCGACTTAAAACAACTCCAGAACGCTCTTGACCTCCAGAATTAACAAAGTGTGTTACAACGAAACACAGTTAAACGAATTTTCCCAGTGAAGCCATCTATAAGGAGCGAAGTTGTGTGTGCGGCATTTTCGCAATTACCAGTAACAAACGGAATAACATAGGCGAAATTCTTGTCGAATGTGCTGAGAAGCTCACCTACCGTGGGTATGACACCGTCGGTATTGCCACAGTGTATAAGAATTCCATCCAACTCCGAAAAGACAAAGGCAAGTTCGATGAGGTTGCTGAAAAGCTTCGCCTGCACGAAATGCGTGGCTCAAAAGGAATTGCTCAACTTCGATGGGCAACATTTGGTGCTCCTAGTAAACTGAACGCTCAACCACACCTCGACTGCGATGAAGATCTCTGTGCTGCCCACAATGGTAACATTCTCAATTTTCTACCTCTTCGTGAACAATACACCAAAGAAGGTCATATTGTCCGAAGTATGAATGACGGAGAAATTTGTGTTCACGCAGTCGAAAGATACTTTGATCAAACTGGGGATATGCTCGAAGCAATTCGTGGTGGTTGTAGTGATCTTAAAGGCGATTATGCATTTGCGGTCATGCATCGAGATGATGACAAAGTCTACGCTGTAAAGATGGGGTCCAGTTTATTTGCCGGAATCGGTGAAGGGGAAACTTGTGTGAGTAGTGATTTACCCAGTATTTTACCTGTCACTCGGAAAATTGTCAACATACATGATGGAGAAATGGTTATACTTACCCCTAAAACGCTTGAACTCCGGCGAATTTCTGATGGAGAACTAATAGAAAGAAAACCCTACATTTCTGATGCTGACATCCGGGTAGCCCAAAAAGGTGGATATCCTCACTTCATGCTTAAAGAAATTCATGAACAAGTCAGTGCGACACGGACGCTTTTCAGTGCAATTCGTGAACCCTATATCAGCCAATTTATAGCCACACTTATTGAAGCTGAACGAGTGTTTTTTGTTGCATGTGGATCCAGTTTTCATGCTTCCGTTGTAGGGAGCTATTTTTTTAATGATTTGGCAAATATTGCGGCTATTCCAGTTATCGGTGGCCAGTTCATCTCACTATATGGCGAATCCATTAATGAAAACGATGTAGTTGTATGCATTAGCCAAAGTGGTGAAACAAAAGATGTCATTGACGTCGTTCATCACGTTAGAAAACGTAAGGCCAAAATCCTAAGTGTTGTAAACGTTTTAGGCTCAACGCTAACTCATCTCAGCGACCTTTACTTACCTATAGGATCAGGTTTTGAAATCAGCGTACCTGCAACCAAAACCTACACCAGCCAAGTGACTCTCTTTAGTTTCCTTGCCATTAAAGCCGGTGAAAAGAAAGCCACCCTTAGCGCAAAATCGGCTAAATCCCTGATAAACAATCTCAAAACTAAGCTTCCAGCTCTGATTGATGAAACGATATCAACAACGACCTTAAAAGCAAGGACTCTCGCTCCCTATTTATCAGAATATTCGCATTTTTACGTTCTTGGACATGGCTTAACCCATGGGGTTGCCCTTGAAGGTGCGTTGAAAATTAAAGAAGTATGTTATATCGTTGCAGATGGCATGTATTCTAGTGAATTCAAACACGGACCTCTGAGCATCGTCGATGAAGGCTATCCAATCGTTTTTACAATTGCACCCAACGACGCAGAGCATATTGTTAATCATCTTGCGGAAGTTGAATGTCGAGGCGCTCGGATAATTGCGACCGGTGAAGATCACCCCCTCCTTCGTCGCTATGTGAAGGAAGAAGACTTCCTTATTGTTCCCAAATCAAATCAATACCTAAGCCCCATTCTTCAGGCCATACCACTTCAACTTATGGCATATCACTTAGCCACGTACAAAGATATTGACCCCGACTATCCTCGAAATATAAGCAAAACTTTGACTGTTCGCTAACCAATTTACCCCTTGTTTTCTGTCTATTGCTTGTAGACGTGCTGGAGATGAAGAAAACTCAGGGCATTCGTTGTTGTAGAAGCTGCAATAACTTCAGGAGTTGTTCCTTTCAATTCTGCAATTTTTTTGGCAGCCTCTGGAATATTTGATGGCTCATTGGTTTGCCCGGGAACAGGAGATAGATATGGCGCATCAGTTTCCAATAACATATTTTCCAAAGGCATCACCTTTGCAATACGCTGCATCCGTTTACGAGAAACAACACTTGTTGGAACACTCATAAAGAAGCGATCTTCAGCTGCCTGCATCACAAAATCAGGATTATTAAAACAATGGAGCTGCACATCAAACATCTTCTCATCACGTAGAATACTTAACGCATCTGCTTCAGCATCTCGAGAATGCACAACTAGGGGCAAATTCAACTCATCAGCAAGATGAATAAACTCGATAAATGCGCTCTTCTGATATTTGCGTTCTTTTGGGTCCTTAACCCAGTAATAATCCAATCCCACTTCACCAATTGCTACAATCTCCTCTTGATGAGCAATGATAGCATCTTTTGCCTGCTTAACCATGTGAGGCGTTGCCCGTGGAGGATGAAGCCCAAAAGTGGGCCAAACATAGTTTGGAAACCGTTCTTTCAAATTTAATGCCTTAGGATAGAATTTTGGCTCAATGGCACTCACTACGACACCGATAACTCCTGCTGCCTGCGCACGTCGCACAATTGCTTCAGCTTTCGGAAAGAGTCGTGGCATCTCTAAATGGGAGTGAGTATCAAATAACCGCACGACGAAATCCCTTCCCGTTAGCGTCCTCTCGAAAGCTTCAAAAGGTTTTGGCTCCACCGCATCCACATATTTAGATTCTGAAGCTGATTAATATGGATCTTCGTGGCCGAGACATGATAACCACCCAGGAGTGGACTAGAGAAGAACTCGAAGCAGTTCTCAGATTCGCAAAAGATTTGAAGAAAAAAACCAAGGCAGGAAAATCGCCACACCTTTTATCGGATAAGACGTTTTTCATGCTTTTTTACAATACCAGCACACGAACTCGCGCCAGCTTTGAAGCGGCTTTAACCGAACTAGGTGGACACGCGCAATTCCTTGAACCTGGTGCGATGCGACTTGGTGAAGGAGAAAGTGTGAAAGACACTGCGAACACACTAGCTCGATATGGTCACGGTATCGGTATTCGTATTCTTGAAAAAGCGGTTGGATACATCTATGGACGGGGCAACCAAGTCTTACGTGACTATGCTAAATATTCTGACATACCCATTATCAATATGGCAGATGACAAGTTTCATCCCTGCCAATCGCTCACCGACCTGATGACAGTACAAGAGAAATTTCCGAAAATACAAGGAAAGAAGTTCTTATTTTCATGGGCATATAGTCG
>JABXGS010000062.1 GCA_016550425.1 archaeon | reverse complement strand
GTAGCCGGTGGAACTCTTGCAATAACCGGAGGTATCATTATTGATTTAAAGAAGATGCGGCGAGTGCTTGAAGTGGACGAAGCCTCTCTAACTGTCACAGTCGAACCCGGAATTCTTGGTCAAGAACTGGAGGAGGACTTACAGGCGCGTGGGTACACCTCAGGACATTTTCCCTCTTCGATTTATAGTTCAGCTTATGGTGGTTTCGCTGCGGCTCGCTCGGCGGGGGTTCTTTCATCAAAATATGGAAAAATCGAAGATATGATTACAGGTCTAGAGGTAGTTCTACCTACTGGCGAACTATTACGGACTAAAGCGGTTCCCCGCTCCTCGATGGGTCCGGATCTCAAACACCTGTTCATTGGATCAGAAGGTACTTTTGGTATTATCACAGAACTGACCCTACGAATTGCACCTGCTCCACAGGCAACCCAATTTGCTTCCTATCTGTTTTCTAATTTAACCACGGGAATGAACGCTGTCAAAGAAATTTTCCGTCATGATTTGAAACCCGCTCTGATTCGCTTGTATGACGAAAATGAGACTCGGTTTGTTCTTGGTCGATTCAAATCGCCACCGGCGGGGGCGTGTGTCCTCAATCTCATGTATAGTGCGACTAAAGATTTAGTTCGCCTTGAGAAACGCACCGTTAGCAAAATCTGTCAAAATGAAGGAAGTGAGGATTTGGGTCCTGGTCCCTCCAAACAATGGTGGGAGAATCGCTTCGATCTCTATTACCCCTCGAGTCTGAATATGGGTCCAGGAATGCTTTATGATGTATTAGACGTCGCTGCTAGTTATGCCAACCTCGAGAAGATGTATTGGGCGATGCGGAAAGCGATTGAAGCAACAAGCATGAGTACCATGAGCCACTTTTCCCACTTTTACCCAGATGGTGGAAATATCTATGTCATCTTCATTGGTCATGGTGGAACGCCCGAAGAAGTTGAAGCAAAATATAATCAAGTTTGGCAAGTGGGGCTTGAAGCAGCACACAAGGCAGGTGGCACATTGAGTCATCAACATGGAGTTGGACTCTTGAAATCCTCTTGGATGGCTACCGAGCACGGATCCACTGGCTTTGCTCTCCTTCAGGCAATTAAACAGTATTTAGACCCTAATAATATCCTGAATCCAGGTAAACTCGGTTTTTCCAAAGAATCGACCAAGCCTACTGGCGGAGGGACTAAATAATGACCTCTTCAAAAACACCGGATCTACCTGCTTCTCTCGATGATTATGCAAAAATTAGCCGCCTTTGTAGTCTATGTAGTCGCATGTGTCGGCACTCCTGTCCTACCCATTTAGTCACAGGTTCAGATGCATGCAGTCCCATCGGTCGAGCGCTTATCATTGAATTATACCGGGGCCATAAAAGTGCCCTTACCGAAGCCGCGGTTGACCGACTCTACCAATGCAATCTCTGCGGAGCCTGCAAAGCCTGGTGCAAGCCGCGTCATGAACTCCCCCAAATCATCGAGCTTGCTCGTGAACGAGTGGTCGAAGAAAATCGGGCTCCTATGGGAACCTTAGCGCTTGATCAAAACGTGTCTGAGTACTCCAATGTGTATGGAGAGCCTCACAATAAGCGGTTCGTTCTCCTCAAAAATGCTCTCAAGGACACTACTCCAAATGCAAAAGTTGCTTATTTTGTTGGATGTACAACGGCGTATCGACACCCTGAAATCGCATTAGCCACTCATAGGGTGTTCAAAGCTCTCAATATCGAGTATGATTTCTTATCTGGATCTGAAAGCGAGGTATGCTGTGGATCCCCATTAATTCGGGCAGGATTCATTAAAAGCGCAAAATCGTTAGCTACACAGAATGTGGCCGCGATTGCAAAATCAAATGCTCAAACGGTGATTACTACCTGTCCGGGATGTGCTCGAGCCCTTAGAAATGATTATCCTCGACTGGGAATATCGTTACCTAAGAAGGTTCGAGTGTTACATATTTCCGAGTTTCTCATCCAACATCAGAAGAAATTAGCTCCTTTGCTCACGCAACTCTCTGCACAAAATCAAACATTGCTGACCTATCACGACCCTTGTCACCTGGGGCGAGAACTAGGCGTCTACGAGCAACCCCGTCGCTTACTCCATTTAATCCCCGGTATTCAACTAAAGGAATTTGTGCACAATCGGGATAAGGCTGATTGCTGTGGTGGTGGCGGGGCTTTACCTAAAACCTTTCCCTCTCTCAGTGAGGAAATTACACACCGCCGGTTGGATGATGCAAGTACCCTTGCGGTGGAGCTGCTTGTATCAGCATGTCCAAACTGTAAACTTCATTTCACTGACGTCCACTTAAAGAGTACTGGAGACGAATTTGAAATCCTTGATTTGATGGAATTACTTGTGAGAGCTCTTAAAGCCCCAACGCGGGGAAGATGAACAGAAGTGATAAAATAACGAAGGCTACAAGGGCAACTCCGTTCCCAATGAGCCATCCTTTTTCATATTTCTTGGGAACATAGGTGATGTTCCCTGGTGGCGCTTTCATCCCTTTTTCGATGTAAATAAACGCCTCTAATGGATTCTTCATGAAGCGATTGAGCACAGACCGAGTACTTGGCGCAAGATCCAGGAATAAATGGCAGGCACAACTAAGTAAGAACACCGCGATGAAATATCGGTCAATAGGGGTCCACCAACCCAGGAAATACACTGGGATAAAGAAGAGCGTGACAATGACTAGCGGTGCTAGCACGCTGTGGGTGATGATGGAGCGATGGCCAAGCAGAGGTTTCCAATGAATATCGAAGTCAGAGAATATTCCACCAACCCAGGCAATTAAAAAAAACCAGAAGCTGAATACTGCCGGTAAGAGCCAGGGGAAGAGGAATTGAAATACAATCCATCCTACGATGAAGATGATTGTGGTAAAGAAGACATGGTCCCAACCATTCATAAGGTAACACCGCATTCTCTCGGAAATGAACTTCCCTAAAAATGTTCAATTTCTTCAGGCAGGATTTTAAGTTCTGGGATTATTCATTCTCGGAATTCAACAATTCCGAGATGACTCCGCCCGCACTGAAATACATGCCATTAAATGCCTCGGCATATTGATACCCTACTTCTTTGCCTGTTTCTTGAGCAGATAGTGTTATCCAAGCTCGGTAGATATCCTGCCAATTTAGGGTCTCGAGAATCGGAACTGAAAGCCCTGCAAGAAGTACGCGTTGTTTTGTTTCTTCTAAAAGCATCTGCAGCTGACTTTCATACTGAAAAAGTGCTTGGATTTTCTTCTCTAAACTTTCGCTAATGTCCACGAAGGTTGTTGGGGTTGGACTATTCCATCCAAAATATTTAGTCACGATATGGGGATTTAGTCCCTTCTTCAGCTGCTCTGGAAAGTAAAGGTGCAGATGGCTTGTATAACACGCTTCGTAAATCGAGCGTCCCACAGCCCGATGATCAGGATGTGGGTCATAGGGATCATGAGGATCAAAGCTAAACACGATATCAGGACACACTTGGCGAATCACTTCAGTATACGATCGACGAAGTTCCAAGTTAGCAACTACTTCCCCATCTGGAATACCCATATACAGGACCTCTTTCACACCTAGCACTTGAGCAGCCCTTTTTGATTCCTGTTTTTCGACTTCGATCATTGCTTCTCGTGTCATTGTAGGATCCAAAGTTCCCTTTTCGCCAAAGGTTGTACATAGATTTACTAATCTATGACCCATCTCCGCAAGCTTGGCGATGGTTCCTCCCGCAAAGAGGGTTGCATCATCAGGGTGGGCTTCAACAACTAAAACGGTTAGTTCTTCTTTGGTGTCCCACAATTCGTCTGACATGACTATCCCATGAGCTAGGTTCTATTCTGCTTCAAAGGGTTTTCCTTTTCGTGGAAAGACAAGGTCGGAGTGCAAGACTGCTAAAACGCGTTCGACCGTTCTGGATTCTTGTCGACGTAGATTTAAAATGCTCACCATTCCTCTTTTAGATAGACACGTCTATTTCATTCAAGAGGTCTGAACTATGCCAGGTCAAAATCAGTCTGTAGAGCCTAAAACTGTTCAAATCGGTGATATCATCCTCGGAGGAGACAGGGGTGAATACCCGACCACACTTATACTTTCGATATTTCATCGTGGAGACCAGCTTGTAACCGATCCGGTTCAAGGCATCTTCAACCAGAAACGAGCAACCCGTTATTTGACTCGGGCATTGAAACTTATTGAAACAACTGGAACCCCACTCATACTTGATGTCTTAGCGGAGACCCCTGAGGCAATGAATAATTACCTCACATTTCTAGCTGAACAAACTCCATCAATTCCATTCCTTATTGACAGCAGCTCCAGAGATGCACGACTAGCCGGTGTGACAACCGCTAAGGATACAGGTCGTTTAGACTTGGCAATTTATGATGCTATAAGCCATCATACGTCCCCAGAAGAATTGAATGCTTTGAAGAAGGCAGGAATTAAAGCGGCAATAATCCTTGCACATAATCCCCTTGATATACGCCCACAAGGTCGACTCGAAGCACTTCAAGGCACACCGGAAACTGAAGGTCTCCTCGATAAAACCAAGACTGCCAAGATTACAAAAATCCTCGTTGACACAGTCGCCTTGGATCTCGCCGGTTTGAGTATTGCAGCTGCTGCTATGCGCTTTGTTAAGAACCAATTAGGATATCCAGTAGGTGCGGGTTCAGCAAATAGCGTTGCGTTATGGCGTCATGCCTCTAGAATCTCGCCAGCCGCAAAGCGGTATCTAGCTTCATCACTATGTACATATTTGCAATGCCATGGTGCTGATTTTATTCTAGCAGGACCTCTTCGTCGAGCTCCGCGTTTCTTTACCTCGGTTTCGGTTACAGATGCCCTCCTTGCTTATACATCCGCCAATGGAGCCTATCCTGCACCCACACCAAAAACTCGCACTCATCCACGTTACAAAGTCCTTTAGCAAGCACAGGAAAACAGAGTTATTCCGAATAATCCGCTAACCGTTTCTGCTGCCCTTTTTCATCGCTTGGATGTTCTGCTTGAGAACTATCCAGCTTTTTATATTCAGAAATCAACACATGCCGTTCTCTAACTAGCCTGGGGCGGTGACAGCACATATGTACGCCTGAAGGCAAGATGAGTTTTGATGTAAGCTTTCCATGAACACGGATATACTCGCCACAATTTTTACACCGATATATTGTGTAATACTTAAACCGTGTCACAATCATCCAGACCTGCAATCAGGTTGGTTACCTCACTGAGAAAGGTTTGCTCATCTTAAAATGTTAGGATTCCACGAGCTGCATTCTTTTTACACATTTTCCAAAGTGCACCAATACAATTTTGAGGTAGCAACCAATCGAACGCTAAGCACTCAGAAGGGAAATTACAATGGAACAAGATATTGGCGATGGATTCATCATGCGACCGGCGACTCCTGCAGACCAGGAGGCAATCACTGCCACGGTCAAAACAGTCTTTGGGAAAGACGTTAGCCCCATGATTGATCGACTCTTCAATTATCACCCGGATTTCCCAGTGTCTGACCATTTCTTAGTAATTGATACCAACAAAGTCAAAGTCGCATCCTACTTTTGCCTTTCCCGCACCAAATGTGTTCTCAATGGCACTGAATTTCCTGTAGGGCATATGGAAATCGTTGCAACTCTCCCCGAATACCGCCATCGCGGGTTCATCCGACAACTCAACACAATCTTCGAACAACGTGTTGAAGAATATCAGCTCTCACTCCTTGTCATCATTGGAATTCCCTATTTCTATCGTAGTCTAGGTTATGTCTATGGTATTACTTGGGGTGGAACTTGTGTTGTTCCACTTGAACTCATTCCGAAACTGAAAAAGGGCGAAGAAGAATCGGTACAAATCATTGAGATAACTCAAGACACCTTCGACGAATATCTTGAAGCCCGCATTCAACGTAATTCCTATCTCGATTTTTATCGGAAAATCTCATCAGCGGATTATCCTTATCTTACACATGGTCGCCTAGGTGAGGATTCAGTTTACCGGTTCTATGTCGTCAAACACAAGAATGCCATCGTAGGATCTTTTATGCTCACGGTTGGATGGGGCTTCGTTGAAATCCACGAGCTATGGGTTGGCAACTTAACCCACATTCTTTCAATATTACGTTTCCTAAAAACAATGGCAAGACGACGACGGTTACCCCTCCGCATTTACCTCCCTTCACGTCCAGCGGTGAAATCAGCCATTGAAGGACTAAGCCGATCAAAATTCGAGCGACCCTATGCATGGTATATTCGAATCCCATCAATTAAACGCTTCTTGGAAACAATCACTCCGGTTCTGGAACATCGCCTCGCCCAATCAGATTTTGCCCACTTGTCCGACTCACTACGTTTGAATTGGTATCGGGCAGCAATAGAGATTATCTTCAAAGATGGGAAGGTCGACGAAATCAAAGAAATCCGTCGCCAAGATCTCAAAGAAGCTGATGTAGCTGTTCCATTTCCAACAATCTATCAACTGCTGATGGGGTACAAAACCATTGATGAACTGCACCAGATGTATCCTGATGCTGGTGGACGGGCATTTAAGCTACCAATCGTTCGTGTTCTATTCCCGAAAATTCGAGCTCAGCTTACACCCGATTTCTGATTTAAACAAAAAATTAGACAAGGGGTTCTTCGGTGATTTCAGGCTTCTCAACCGTTGGAGCTTTCACTCCTTTTAATACCATTTCTGCTGTCTCTAAGGCTCCAGCCTTAAACAAAGGTGTATTATTGTTGCCACATTGATATGAGAAGGTACAAGCAGGACACCCCTCTAAGGCTTCACACGTACAATCATTCAGAATAACAGATACACGTCGTAGAGCCTCTTCCAGTCGGTCATAGAGTAACTTTGCAAGCCCGCTTCCTCCTGGGCTGCCGTCATAAATGAAGATAAGCCCAGAAGATCCCATCGAAACTCCACCAATGGCGTTTCGCCCACCGCCTGTCAGCATATCACTGCTTTCAATCAATGTATGTTCAAGGGCATGAAACCCACCTACGATGAGTTCCTCTTCAGTAATTTCGTTCTCCTTATCAAGAGGCTTCTTTGAAACCTGAATCTG
>JABXGS010000061.1 GCA_016550425.1 archaeon | reverse complement strand
TGAGCTCTTTTTTTGAGTTCGGACTTCCGTCCTTCAACAACTAATCTCCGCAGCTCTTTGTTGATTGCATCTTCATTGAATGATGGAATTGAAATCGCGACAGTACTATCAATATCATCAAAAATGGTGTCACATTTTATGTCCTCTTTTGTAAAGAAATCCCTCATACCCCGCATCTGAAATAGATTCATTCCATCGAAAATATTGAAAAGAACGCCTCTCCAGAGGCCTCTATGTCTAACATCAAATGAACGCAAGGATGCATAGAACTTCTCGAGCAGTGGATACCTCCATTTCTGAATTGCTCTAACGCCGTGTACATCGGGGGTTTTTCCAGTAATGAAGTTACACCATATTGTAGGTGTCAAAGGTTCTTCATTGTTCTTCAGCAACAAGTCCACTTTTCCGTATTCCACTTGCTGGAGAGTCTTCAGATCAAATTTCTCTACGAGGGTATACTCCAACCCGTCCAATCCTATGATCAGAACCGTAACCACACCGTCAAACCTCCTTAGTTTGGAGCGAGTGCCAAAAAACACTAAAAACTTATGAAGCAAGGATATAAATTACCAAGTCTGATCGTTGGTACAGATTAGTCGCAACAGGCACCTTTTCAGGCGCATTGAGCCATTTTCTGAATTGATTGCGACTCCGAATTCATATCCGAAGTTAATAATGCTTAATTGCCAAACCAGTAAGGCTCTTCTTGCAGCACCGATCAAGAAGCCCAAGTGCATCATTATGGTTGGTGAATGTTCGATGCCTAGAGTGTCGTAACTATGAAAGTCTCGCTAATCGTTCCTGTACACAACGAAGAAAAACGGATATATGATTGCTTAGATCAATTGTCCCGGTCTTTATCTGAAGATTATGAAATTATCGTTGCTGCAGATGGTTGTACAGATAGAACTATTGAAACAGCAGAGAATTTTCCAGTTAAGGTTGCAGCATTTCACGAAAGGCTAGGAAAGGGGGGCGGGCTTTTGAATGCCCTACGTATGGCAACCGGGGAGGCGATTGTGATTACTGATGTTGATTTGTCAGCGTCTCCAAGTCAAATTCCGAAGATCACAAATGAATTGGAAAATGCAGATATCGTTCTAGGCTCGAGAGGTTTGAGGGATTCGGTAATAAGAGTCAGACCGCCCGTCCATAGGATTTTTTTGGGGAGGGCATTTAACTGGTTATTCAGAAGATTGTTCAAGATCAGAATCTTTGACACACAGTGCGGATTTAAAGCGATAAAGAGAGAAGTTCTCCAAGATTTGTCAAATGATTTGAATGTAGAGGGATTTGCTTTCGATGTTGACTTGATAGTGAAAGCACACAAGAGAGGTTACAGAATCTTGGAAGTTCCAATCGACTGGTCGTATAAGGATGGTTCAAAAGTCGATTCCTTGCGTCAGATTTACACCATGGGTAGGGATTTGTTGATGGTCTGGCTGGAAGCTCAGAAGAGGGAGGTTGAAACGAGCAATTTGAAAGATTTTTACGATTCAATCGACGGTGACGTGTACGAAAAGGCAAGTAAATCGTGGTTTTTACCAAGAAGGTTCTGGCACGTTCACAAGAACAAGGAAGTCGTGAAAAGAGTTGAAGGGGACGACGTCCTGGATGTAGGGTGTGGTTCTGGGACTATTGTGAGAAGGCTCTTGAAGAAAGGAAAGAAAGTAATCGGCTTAGATATTGGAAAGAAGTTTGTCGGTTTCTGTCAATCCAAGTATGAGAAGGCGCTTTTCTGCGGAGCGGACGCTCAATGCTTGCCTTTCGAGAACGAATGCTTTGACACAATAGTTTGTTCGGAAGTAATAGAGCATTTGGAAAATCCGGAGGACGCATTGAAGGAATTCAACAGAGTTCTTCGTCCAAAAGGCAAATTAATACTTACCACACCGAATATTTCATTACGTTGGGCTTTTGTTGAAGCGATTTGGACACGACTTCGCGGCAAAATGTTGGAGACAAGACATAGATCTTTCACAAGAAGAAGACTGAGGTTTCTGCTTGATAAGGCTGGTTTCAGTATTTCACACAACGATCATTTCATGCTTAAATGTTTACTTATTGTGGAGACAATGAAAAAGGGTTTCGCGTAGGTTGAGACCCATATCCCTCGAGTTTAGAGGAGGAGTCGCAGTTTTATCATAGGCTTCTTTCTCACACAGATTTCAGTTGGGAGTATACGACGGATTAGAATTCAGACTTCATAAATCATTTTTATACTCTGAATCAAAATCCACCCTACGAAGTACAAAGGAGGTTGCCGACGAACTAGTGCGAAAACTATGGGCAGTGCAAACAATGGAGAAAGATGCATTGTTCGGGATTCGTTCTAGAATCGATCATCTTTGCCTCTCAGGGGAAGGAAAGTGGCACAAAAGATCGAACACCTTAATGTGATGTTCATTGTCGGAACCGTCACTCTTATCGTCGGTTTCGTAGCTGCCAACATAGCCCTGTTTCAGTGGCTTGCGTGGATGGGCATACAAGATTTGCTCGATGATTCTGCTCGTTACGTTTTCGGGCTAGTGGGTTTCGCAGCCATGATTCTGGGGACGGTAATGATGAGGGACGCTTGGGTCCTCAGAAATGTTTTGAAAGGGAAATACAAGCAGCCTCCTAGCTCAAATAGCCTCCGAAACGCTAGGATCAGACAACTCAATCCGATTCTGCCAACAGAGATTGTCGACAGGAAAACTGTTGTTTTGAAATCACGCCTCAATCTCGATATGGTTCAGTGGCTGGCTGATAGACTGAAGAGAGATCTCTTTGTCAAGATGCGCTTTCTGAAGCCGAAATCTGTGGATGTACGGGTTGTTTCCATCGATAAGCAATACGAACCGTACATCATCGTGGGCGGAAAATATGCAATCGACTACTACAAAAAGCGTGTTTTTCAAGTTCAAGTCGACGGAAACGCCACAGAAATCGCGCTCCTTGGGGAAAAGTTCAAGCCTAAACCTCTCAAGAACCACCCTCAAAGCAGCCTTGGAAAAATCGAACTTAAGGGTGAGGCACTCTATCATTATGAAGACGAAACGTACACCGTCATAGATAAGATGGGCCGTGAGCTCGCACCTGAACAAATCCCTATTGCCCCTTCTGAAGAGCTGAGTCCTGAGAAACTGGTCGAACTCGGCATAGAAACCAGCAACGTCCAGATTTCGAGTGAGGAAGAGATAGATTTCCTTCGATCTAAGATCGTAAGACGGCCTCCGGACGGTGAAGTTACTAGGGAGATATTCGAGGTTAATGATCGCACCTTGGCGTACAGTCCAATCTATCAACTCGTATTTGAGCATTTGAAGACAGGGAAGAGAGCTACCGTGAAGATTGATGGAATCACCGGGGAGATAATACGAGACAAGAAGCACGCCAGACCTTCAACCACAACTGTTGAGCAGCCTATTACGCCCATACGCACCATTGGACCACCGACTTTCACGGAAAGATCAATTGAAGACAAAACGAACCTCCCGGAAACAATCGCTGCCATAAGCTGCGTCGATGAGCAAAGAGAACCCACTTCGAACTTAGGCAAACCGACCGTTGAAC
>JABXGS010000060.1 GCA_016550425.1 archaeon | reverse complement strand
CTGAAAATGGTAATAGTTGCACTGTGTGCGAAGCTAACTTTGAACCAGCTATTCGTCGACCTGCCTTCTGGCGGGATCACCGGGTTCTCATTATTCTTGCTTCAACAGTGTTGTTTGTCTTGGGGCTCAACGTTGATTTCTTCTTGCATCTGCCATTCATTGCTCTCATTCTGTACATTCTTGCGGTGTGCATTGCTGGGTATTCCATTGCCATTGCAGGAATCAGAGGATTGGTTTTTCGGCGGCGGTTGAATATTGCTTTTCTGATGACTATTGCGGCTGTAGCCAGTTTCCTCATTGGGCATGGGGCGGAAGGCGCGGCTGTTATGGTGTTGTATTTTATTGCTGAGTTTCTGGAAAGTAAGGCGAACGAGAACGCCCAGCGATCTGTCGCGTCATTGATGAAGCTGGCACCTGAAACAGCGACGATAAAACGTGATGGCGAAGAATCGCAGGTCCATGTGCATGAGGTACACCTTGCTGAAATCGTGGTGGTCCGGCCTGGCGAAAAAATACCGCTGGATGGGATTGTAATTCACGGGTCGTCGAGTGTTAATCAAGCCCCCATCACGGGTGAATCCCTTCCTGTGGTTAAGGAAATTAATGATGAGGTGTACGCCGGGACCATAAACAACGAAGGGTATCTTGAAATTCAAGTCACACGATTATCCAATGAAACGGTGATTGCTAAGATTTTAGCCACGGTGGAGGCAGCGCAGCAATCCAAATCCCCTACGGAGCAATTCGTTGACAAGTTTGCGAAATATTACACTCCATCAGTCGTTCTTGTTGCAGTATTCGTTGCGATAATTCCACCACTTGTGTTGGGTGTTCCTTGGGTTGACTGGATTTATCGGGCGCTGACCCTGCTAGTCATTTCCTGTCCTTGTGCTTTAGCCATAGCGACGCCGGTGGCTATGGTATCAGCGTTGACGAGTGCAACGAAGCAAGGTGTGTTAATTAAAGGGAGTCGGTACCTGGACGCGTTAGGTAATGTGAAGATGGTTGCCTTCGATAAAACCGGAACCTTGACTTCAGGGCAATTGGCAGTAACCGACGTTATTCCTTTTGGCGAATCCGATGCATCGGTTCTCCGAGTGGCAGCGTCAATCGAGATCTTCTCGGAGCACCCAATTAGCAAAGCGATTGTAGCGAAAGCCTTGAATCCTGGATTACAACTCAGCGCTGTGGATGATTTCTCAGCCATCACTGGACAAGGTGTCTCGGGCATAATTGACACCGTACAATATTTTGCTGGAAGTGAACAGCTTTTTACTGAATTAGCTATCACCTATCCTAAGGATCAAGTCCGGCAACTAGAGGAGGAAGGAAAAACAGTTATTCTGGTTGGTGATTCAACCCGAGCGATTGGTGCAATTGCAATTCAGGACACGATTCGCCCCACCAGTGTGAGCACCATTGCAGCTTTGAAACAAATGGGAATCAAAACCGTTATGTTAACCGGCGATAATGAACGCACGGCCGCGTTTGTCGCTACCCAAATCGGCATCGATGCGTTTTATGCAAATCTGATGCCTGAAGATAAAGTCAAGATTCTCAAAGAGTTGCAGCAACAATATGGGGTCATCGCAATGGTGGGGGATGGAGTGAACGATGCTCCCTCACTAGCCACCGCGGATGTGGGTATTGCGATGGGAGTCATTGGAAGTGACGCTGCTATTGAAACCGCTGACATTGCGTTAATGCACGATGACCTCGCAAAATTACCCTATCTATTTGAATTAAGCCAAAAAACGCGAAGTATTGTTCGTCAAAATATCAGCGCTGCATTAATTGTAAAATTCAGCCTGGCCACTCTGGTCTTCCCAGGCTTAATCACTCTCTGGTTAGCGGTAGCCATCGGAGATATGGGCTTATCTTTAGCAGTTATACTCAACGCGATGCGACTTTCCCGAATAAGACCCGAATGAACCATTTGGATAAAAAACAGTTCAATGGAAGGACAAAGCCTTTCAATATCTTAGGCGTTATCTGCTATTCCCTTAATCTTCGAAGGCATGACGCTATTTCTTACTACCGATGCGAATAATTTTTTTTGGCACTCATAGTTTTGAAATAATGTGATCCTTTAGAATACGAATCGAATCTAATCCCATTTGTCGAACATTCCCAACGAAAGGTAGGCCGATATTGAACACATCTACATGTTCCTTGTACTGACGTAATCTTTCAACGACCCTCTCAGGTGGTCCCGCTAAATCCTGCTTACAACCCGCCTCAAGAGCTTTCTTCTTAAATTCCTCGGTGTATACCCCTAGCTGCCATTTCTGACGTATCACATCGCGTTTTCGATTTTCAAAATCATCCGTATCCTCACCGATAACAGCTACCATGAGTCCGGTCGACCATCCTAACTCCTCAAAGTTGCGACCAACCTTTTTACACATTACTCGCATGCGTTCTTTCTTCTGTGCATAATCTGCCGCTGTTCCTTTGATGTAATCCACGCCGTCGGCATATCTCGCCGCTGTTTCTTCCATCATTGGTGCCTTGAGCGTTTCGGTTCCCACCCAAAGTGGGATACGAGGGCTTTGAACGGGTTTAGGGAGGAACATCGTTTCCTTGATAGTATAAAACTCACCATCAAAGCTCGGTCGTTCTTTGGTCCAAAGCAGATTGAGGATTTGGAGGGCTTCTCTTAATTGGAGGATTCTGGTCTTTGTCGAATAGTAGGGATATCCGTAGGCTTCGTATTCAGGTTTCTTCCATCCGGCTCCGACATCAAGGGTGATTCTACCATTGGACGCGTTGTCCAGGTTCGCCGCAATCTTCGCAAGAAGCGCCGGATTCCTATAGGATTGACATGTGACCTGAGTTCCGAGGCGAATCCTCTCGGTTTGTGGAGTGAGTAATGCAAGGGTGGTCCAGGCTTCATAGCATTGATTCTCTTGACCTTCAATCCATCCAAAGAAATGATCGGATACGGTGAATCGATAGAAGCCTGCCTCCTCAGCGGCCTTCGCGAGGGTCACGATATCCTCGTATGAATACCCTACATGCGGTTCGATGCTAATGCTAATTTTCATTTGACCCACCAAACGCTACCTTTGAATTACCAGTACTGAATTCTAATATTCTATGAAAAGTATCTTACTATTTGAATGACGTTCAATGAAATATGATTGCCCTCTTTATGGGGAGAGTTGATTTGAGAAGATTGATATATGCACTGTTAACCTTTTCTTCCTTTGGAGGCTTGTTGATGGTTTCAGGTGCGAAAATTAGCATGGAATTATCCTTTGCGCTGAATAGACTTGTGGGAGCTCAAATAGATACAGAGGGATTTCCAGTCTGGATTGTAGACCTGCTGGCCTGGGGCTGTTTAGTGGGACTCATTGTGGGCATCATCATCGGGTTGACGCTGTGGGCTCAGGGACGTAGTATTCGAAAACGGGCGGAAGAGTCAGGGGTTGAGGCACCGTTACCTGAGAGTTCGCGTGATCTGAGACCGTTTGGCATTCATGAGGGATGTTGGTTCCTTATTGGCATCATTTTCATTGGTGTCATTTGGTTGGCAGCGCCATTCATTCAAGCGACAGTTCCAGAGCTAGCAATAGCCATCGGTGCATTCTCAATTCTCACCGGGGTTGTGTGGTTTTTCATTTTCTATGGTGTTGTTTATCTTATCCACGAATACCGAAGACGTGAACAACTATTACAGGAAGCAATCCAACAAAGAGGTGTAACGGCTGCAAGACCAAAGAAACCCAGGCGATGTTCGGCCTGCGATGCACCGTTGGGTGAAGATGATCAGTTTTGCAGTCAATGTGGGGCCACCTCAGACTAGCCAGTGTTATAAGAATTTGTAGAACTCGAAAACAAACAATAATCTGGAAACTGCGAACACCCTAGAAGCTGACTATCTTGGTTCATTTGCATTTTCTTAAATAGAACTTCGGATTATAGATTGGTAGTTCAGTGGGAGGAGGCTAGGTTTCTTGCTGCTCTGCTGTTGGCGTGAACTCAACCGATGTAGGAGTTAATTGGAAATGGGAAAACGTCGATTAGCGGTATTGTTGGGGTTAGCTGCGCTCCTAGTTCCTGTTTTACTCGGTCCTATGGG
>JABXGS010000059.1 GCA_016550425.1 archaeon | reverse complement strand
TATTCGTCACAGTAGGCTATGAAGCCGAGCAGATACAGCGCTTCCTTACTAATCTGCCTTGTTCTGCATCCTTAGTTCCCATCTTTGCCCCTGAATGGTCTAAGGGGCCTCTTCATTCCTTAAAGGCGGCTATCCCCCACCTTTCCCCACAGAAACCGTTTCTTCTAGTTCCTGCCGATCTCTATGTTTCTGCACAAACCCTAACCTCCCTTATATCGACACAATCAGAATTAGCACTGCTATTTGATGCGGAACGCAAACTTCCTGGTACTCAAATTGAAGTGAGGGCATCCAATCAAATTTACGCAATCACGCAAAATGCATGCGCACTCCCTAAACACTCCCCAGTGATTCCTGCGCTTCGAGCCACACCCGAGTTCCTGCAATGGGGTCTGGGAACCGAGTCTACTCCGCCCGAAGTAGGTCCTGCAGCGTCCACGGTCGCTGACCTGATATCTCGATGGCTCCTACACGAAGGCTCAATTCAGGGCATTCCAATCACTAAACAGATCTGGTGTGATGTCGATGAACCCCACCAGCTAGTTCATTTAAACCATTATCTATTATCAGCAGGATGGCCTCCTGCTCCGATGCCCCCGGGCACCTATCTGCCTGAAGGGACTTCAATGACTGGTCCTTTGGAGAGTGCCACTCTGAGTTTGGGGCACGAAACTCATATACAGGGTCCTGTGCTGTTAGGAACTCGGGTGCGGGTGGGCGATAAATGTCTTATACATGGGGGAACTACTCTTGGGGCCTCGACTGTCGTTCAGGATAATTCTGAACTCGCCCACTGTATAACCTTCCCCGGCACCCAAGTTCCTCTCAACGTTCATTTGGTCGGGGCAATATTAGATGCGAAGGGCAATATTATTCATTCTCGGTGACAGGATGCGATTATGGTGCCTTCACAATTTCGTCTTCGACGGGTGTTCGGTCCCTTGGTTCGGTTTCTTGCCGGTGGCTTTATTCGCCTAGGATTCGCTCCAAACACCATCAGTGTCCTAGCCTTTTTCTTCGCTTGGCTCGCTGCCTTCCTGCTCAGCTTATATCATTGGGTTCTTATCTATGGACTTCTTGTCTTCCTTGCTGGAGTATTAGATGGAGTAGATGGGGAAGTCGCCCGTCGCACCGGGCAGGTTTCATTGGCTGGTGGATTTCTTGATTCGATGCTAGATCGAGGTGCTGATGTGTTAGTTCTTTTGCCCTTTCTGTGGCTCCCGAATCCCTTTCCTCATTGGGGACCCAGCTGGTGCTGGGTCATCGTTGCGGCGATCGGGGTTATCTTAGTCAGTTATAGTCGAAGTCGCGCACAAGCCGCCGGTGTGACTGATACAGACGTTGGTCTGGCGGCTCGGTCTGAACGCCTCTTCATCTTGGTGGTAACTAGCATTGGGGCGGTTCTCTATCCTCCACTCCTGTATGTCGGATTGGTCCTGGTGGCTATTCTGAGTCATCTGACGGTGATCTACCGAGTCCTCTATTACCGTCGGGGTCTTCACCAGCTGGACGCACCAAAACCTTAAACCCGCCTGTCGCACGGAGCTTATTCTATGTCGGATACCCTTTCAGTGACGCATGGTTCGGGACCCCAAGCACTGGCCGAAGCGGTGGACAAACAGCATGTGATTATCCTTGTGGATGTGCTCCGAGCAAGCAGTACAATAATTACGGCTCTTGCCAACGGGGCTTCAAAGATTATTCCGGTTCCCACAGTGGAAGAAGCCCGGGAAAGAATCTATCATTTTCCGAATGGGTTTCTGGCTGGGGAAAGAGCGGCTCATCCTCCAGCCGGCTTCGATTATGGAAACTCGCCGCGCAGTTTTCTCACTAACCGAATCCGTGGGCATCCCATTATTCTTACTACAAGTAATTTCACACGAACCCTTGGAGTGCCTCCCGCGAAGGCGACCCTCTTAGTGGGGGCGTTTTTGAATATTGATCACGTCTCTTCCACCGCTCGCAAGTTAGCTATCCAGTTAGGACAGCCGATTTCTGTCATCTCTGCGGGAAGTGTGCATGGCGTCGCAACGGAAGATGACTTCACCTGTTATCAACTCATGATTCGTATTCGCGATCCTGATGGACCCCCTGGCTATGCTGATATTGGGGATTTAGCTCGTGAATTATTGGTGAGTCGTCATGGAAGTCTTCTGGTTCGAGCCGGTTATGAAGAAGACATTACCTTTTGTGCCCAGCCTAACCGCTACAGCTTAACACCCATACTCCACGATGGCGCGTTTGTCCCCTTTTCCTCTGAACTGCATAAATCTGACTAGTTGATAATTGGGATCACTGAACATCTTTTTTTCTGGGATTTTTGTCGCTTTTCTCGTTGAAAGGGATTACGAATTCAGCAAAATTCCTCCTGATCTTCAACCGAGGCAACTGGGATATTTATTGTACGGAGCGTACATTTCAAATGCTACTGATTTCCGGAAATCAAAGCGCGCTCTAGCTGAAAAAACACACAGGACCACGCAAGGCACGCCCTGTGGGAGGTAATCGTGAATATGAAGATTCCCCGGAAGGCCACCGGGCTTCATATCGTCTCTCTCGTAATTAGCTTAATACTGCTGTTCAATGGGTTCCTCTTCTATTTTCCATTGAACAAACCAGTCCAGAATCCAATTACCACTTTCCCACTCAATACCCCGGGGCGTGCTCACACACTAACCAATCTACCCTTTACTGGCAACATCCAATTTCTTGAAAATCAAAGTTCTCCTCTCGCTCAATTAACTTGGATGCAACAACACATTTGGCCTAATCTGAACAGCCGAAACCAATTCACTTTGACTGTTACTCAGGGTCAGTTATCTCGCGAGACCCTCCATTTCTCGAATATTCAACCTGAACCCATACAAATCGCCGTGGAAGACTATAACCCGGTCAATTGTCCCTTTGAAGATTATATCTGGACCGACGAAGAATCCTATATGGGCTTCCGCATCAATGGAACTCAACCAGTTCGGGTCGATGGGTTTTGGATCTATCTTCGTGGTGAATCGCAAGGTATTTTCCGCTACCGGGTTTATGGCGCTGAACCCGGAACCCAAGCCGACACCTTTGTCGACACGTCTGCTCCCTTTACCGATTGGATTGAAGTCCCTGTATCACCGATGCTCGAACCCGGTGAGGAATACTGGTTTTGGATTGATACCAACGAAAGCGCACTAGTGCTTAATCCCTTGTCCACCTATGCTCACACTTTCTACTTCGGCCTTGGTCGTGCCTTTGGGGCTACCACTGATACCCGAATTAATTGGGTATACTGTCGCGATGATGTGAATCCCGATGAAGAGGATGAAGGCGATTGCTATGGGCATTTTAACTCATGGAGCTATCGGACTCGCGACTTGTTTCTCAATGTCTCTATCCTTCCCGAATCTTCAGAACTCTTCCCTTCCGCTATCAATCTGCGACTTAACGGACATCCAGTAGCCAATCAAGAAGCCCCGTCGAATGGTGTATGGGCCAGTGACGAATACCAACCTCCGGTGTTATTGGATGGAGCGCCACGTCTGTATCAGATATTACTCAGTTGGCCGAATTTCTATCAATGGTCCATTAATTTCGATGTGCGCTGGGTGGGAAATTTCATTGATATGGTTCCGGTCAGTTCTGGACCAACATCGGTCCAACTGGAAGCGAATTGGCTTCTCACGATAATAGTGGATTTCCCGACAGGTGTAGAGAATCAAACCATTAGCGTGCCTCTCCTCCCCAATTCTACAATTGAATTTCTTCATCGAAATACTCTCCTCTATACTGATTGGGTCGTGGACGGAGACTTCCTCATCATCAACAATGCAGAGGATGGGATATGGCATGTGTACTGTATGATTCCCGTGTCTCCTCTTTCCTTCTACTGGTGGGTTCTCCTCTCCATCATCGTTGTTTTACTTCTGCTTATTTCGGTAGTCTTCGCTTTTTACCGACAACAGATCCTCCTTCCCCGACAAAGGTCCCATCAACGAAAACTGCAGACACTGGTGGACTCATTTTATGATATTCACAAAATTCGACGAATCCTGTTAATCCATAAAGAAACTGGGCTATGCTTATTAGATCCAATAATTGACCGAAAAATGAAAGCCAATCTCGTAAGTGCACTCATCCAAGCCATCACTGCTTTTGGGGTAAATCTTACCGAAACCGACGAATCCCTGGAACCTCTTGATGACACCTCCTCTCTACAACAAATCACCTATCGTGACTTCCACATCATCGTCCATGATGGCCAATACACACGAAACGCTTTAATCTTCAAACAGCCTCCCAGTGGCCAGCTAGGTAAACGCCTGGAAGAATTCACTGAGCAGTTTGAACAACAATATCAGGATGTGTTCGAAAACTGGGCGGGGCGCCTTAATATTTTCAGTGAAGGCATCGATCTCGTCGATGAATACTTCTTCATTTCTCTACGCGTACCCAACATGCTCCAAGCGGACCTGGCTCAAACGCTCTCACTCAGCTCATCCGAGCGAAGACTCTACGCACTAGCAAAAACCCTGACCGATAAAAAGAGCTGCTTTTTCATTAAGGCTTTAGTTGATCAATACCTCGCCAAAAAGGGCGTTGAAAGCCTCGAAGTGTTTGACGTCCTTTTCTCCCTTCGTAACAAAGGCGTTATCATCCCCTGTCAAACCGAAATTCCGTTTGAACTCAATAATGCCCCCTCTTCCTAGCTCTCTCGATTTCAGGAAGCAGGCTTTAACAGAATATCCTGGATTAGCGGCGCATCCAGGTGACGGTGCCTAATTCGGTGACAAATATACAGGGCAAATCAAATTCAATGGCCAATTGATACAAGGCCAACGCACAGATTTTACCCGCACCGGTCACATCAATAAGAATCGCATACTCCCGAATGAGATCCTGTGAGAGGCTGTAGACCAGTTCATACATTTTGCCCAAATCATGCAGAAAAATATCTTCAGGAACCTCGTGCAAAATGCGATCCGGTGTCAATCCACTTAAACGACGCCGCGCTGCTTCTTCCACAAAATAGTGGTACTTCTCAGGACGGAAGGACGTCTCTGCACGTATGCGTTTCGGCACCGCATGCAAGACGCCAGGATCCTCCCCAATAGCCCCAATATACGCTACAGGCGCATTCACGCCCAAAACGCGGCGTACACTTTGAATCTCATGAGGGACCAACCGGGCGGCTTTTTCCTTGCCATCACGGAATCGTTCAATTAACCCATTATTTTCCAGATGCTGCAAATTAAAATACAGCATCGCATCGGACACGTCATCAACGGGCTTCGAGACCCGACGCGCAATGGCTGCCCGGAGGACGAGTCCCGTTTGTGGCCCATCCAAGAGGTTGCGGAGGATAATCTTCCGTGCTTCGACACCACCGATGACACGACGAACTTTACCCTCGGACACTTGACCACCGATTCTATGATGTGCTCTTCTATTCGTTAGCTCTCCCAGCATACGGGCTACTACACTAAAACCGTGCAAAGTCCGGCATATAAATGGCTCGTCCCCCCGCCTGTTCTCCTAGACGCCTTTGCGGTTTAATTCAACATCTCTATGACTAATAACGTTGATAGAGATGACCCCAAAACCTGCCCGAATCTTTAAAAGTAAAATTCGAAGTGCCTAGACTGGGAATACAAAGACCAGCCTGGGAAGTATTCCAGCCTGATAATCCCTTTTCATTAACCAAAAATCCTTCGAAGGAGATGAACCTATCTAATGGCAACAGAAGAAGAAATGGTCACCGCCAAACCCCTGGTGGTTGACAACGGCACCGGCTTAAGCAAAAACGGCTACGCCGGTGAAGACCAGCCACGCAGCGTGTTCCCCACGCTCATCGGCTACCCCAAATACCCCGCCTACATGACCGACGTCGAACACTACACCCGCGAATACTACATCGGCGAAGAAGCCTTACAACTCCGAGGTGTCCTCAAACTCGTCTACCCCATCGCCCACGGCCAAATCACCGACTGGCCCGCCATGGAAAAGATCTGGCACTACACCTTCTACAACGACTTACGCATCGACCCCACCGAACACCCCGTCCTCCTCACCGAAGCCCCACTGAACCCACGCGCCAACCGCGAAAAGATGGCCGAAATCATGTTCGAAACCTTCAACATCCCCGCCATCTACGTCGCCATGCAAGCCGTCCTCAGCCTCTACGCTTCAGGACGCACCACCGGCCTCGTCATCGACTCCGGCGACGGTGTCACCCACATCGTCCCCATCTACGAAGGCTTCGCCCTCACCCACGCCATCAGCCGCGTCGACCTCGCCGGCCGCGACATCACCGAATACCTCCGACGCCTCCTCCGCCAACGCGGCTACTCCCTGACCACCACCGCCGAACGCGAAATCGTCCGCGACATCAAAGAGAAGCTTTGCTATGTTGCGCTTGAACCCGAGAAAGAAACTAAGCTTGCCGAAAAAGTCGCTGGCATGGAAAAGAAATACATGCTCCCCGACGGCTCTACCCTCACCGTCGGCGCCGAACGATTCCAAGGCCCCGAAGTCTTGTTCAATCCAGGCGCTATCGGCGTCGAAGCCCAACCCCTCGACGATGCAATTGTTGAGGCAGTGCGCAAGTGTGACGTCGACCTCCGCCGCGACCTCTACGCCAACATTGTGCTCTCCGGTGGAACCACCATGTTCCCTGGTTTGAAAGAGCGTCTGCGCAAAGAAATCATTGAGCAGATCCCAGAGAACGTCGAAGTCAAGATTGTTGCACCCCCAGAGCGGATGTACTCCGTCTGGATCGGCGGCAGCATCCTAGCCAGCCTAAAGACCTTTCAACGCATGTGGGTCACGAAAAAGGAATATATGGAGCAGGGTGCTGGAGTTATCCATCGCTGCTTCTAAAGTGGCTGTTTTTTGGGAGGCTTGCCTCCCCTTTTTCATTTTTTTTATCGGTTGAGCAGAAGTTAGGCTTCCTCGAATCGTATTGCCCGTTTACGTAGGATTTTGTGTTTTTCCTGCTTGGAGAGTTTCAAAGGAATTGGATGGTTCTTTCTGTCAAGGACAATAGCCTTGAGAACCGATTGCTTGTCAAGTCCACTGTAATAACTACTAATCTTTACTTTGACACCCTTGATAAAACCACCAATTTTCAAAAATTTGTCAGCCATTCGAATCTGAGCTGTTTCAATCATTTCATTAGTTTTGTTAAAAGAAAATCCTTGCGTTTTGAAATAGTCCTTCCATTGATTTTTGAGTTCTGGATGTTTACATGCAAAAGTAAGGTGCGGATAAGGAAATCTACTATCTAATTTGAAGATTGGACTAATGGATCCTTCTGCACTCATTGCTAGTCGAATTCCAAAGCTATGAACATTGTGCGGAATTTTCGAATCGTAGAGAAATTGGATTTTTGGTTGTGTTGGTTCTCTGAGGTATTTTTCCCAGGTTTGTCCTCGTCTTGGTCGAGTTCTGTAGGTGGGACTGAGTTTGAGAAGGTCGTTAAGCATGATCTCAGTGTCGTACTTGCGGTTGTAGGTAGTATAGTAAGCTTTGTGACCTTGCTTGTTTCGTTTGCTCCAGTAGGGTTTGAAATAAGCAGAAGGTGGTTGATTGTAATAGTTATGGATGAGGTCTGCGAAGATGGCATGAAGGGATTCGGCCTTGTTAGTGAAGGTAATGTAATGCCCACGACCTTTGCGTTTACCTGCACCTCCGTCGGTGAGAAGCATGATGGCGATGAGTTGCGGCAGGAAGGGCTTTACCTTGGAATATTGGAGGAGTTTAGGAACTTCGGTGGAGAGGGGAAATGATTGCTCTTTAGATCCGCGGCGGATGAGTTGGGCGTCGCGGAGGGGACGGAGGGGTTTATTGTATCGGCGGACGATGTTTTGGATAGTGTCTTGGGTGCAGTCTTTTTCTACAGCAAGTTGTGGACTGCTTTTTTCGTTGCAGGTGTAGTCGCAGACGATTTGGAGTTCGGTGATGATGTCAAATTTGCGTTGGTAAGTGGCTTTAATGCCTGGTTGGGTTGTTTGGCGAAGGTGGTAAATTGGGCAGGTTGGGCATTTCTTGGGAAAGTAGGGGATTGGGGTGGTCATGGTGTGTCGCTCTGGCAGTGGTGGGGGATGGTGACGCCGTTGAGGTCGCCGGTTTTAGTGAAATGGAGGATAAGGCGGCTTTGAAGGTGGTGATGTGTGAAGTCGGTCCAGTCGGGTCGTGGGGTGATGATGGTGGTGTCGTCGTCGAGTTGGAAGGTGCATTCGGTGTCTGTGAGGGTGGTGAGGGTGGCGAAGATAGCCTGTTCGCCAGGGATTTCGTAGAAGATGTAATCATTGTTGTTGTCGAGGATTTCTGCATCACAGCTTTTGAGGTCTTGAATGAAGGTGATTCGGTCCTTGAGGGCTTGAATCATGTCATCCCACGTGTGGCAGTCGTCGGCGAGCCATTTGAAGCGCATGATGTGATGAGTTGCGGCATCGAGTTCATCCAATTCGTCTTCAGTGAGTATGCTTGAAAGTTTTTTAAAATCGATTTGCATGGTAGGTTCACCTGTGGCGGGGCGCGGGTTTTGGTTTGCTTTTATGCGTTATGGTTCTCAGGAAAAGGCGATTAAAACCACACACCTACAGGCCAGTGAATGACGAAGAAGGAATATATGGAGTAAGGCGCTGGTGTGATTCACCGGTGCTTCTATACAGTCTTCAGTAATTGGGAGGTTGTGTTTCCCCTTTTTTTTACTATTATTGGTGATTTTATTTTCGTGAGTAATGGTTGGGGTCTTGTACGACTTCGAACTCGTTGTTGTCGGGGTCGAGGAATTTTGCGGATATGCCTCCCCATGGCATCTTAGTTGGCTTTATGGTAAATTTTACTCCGTGTCGGGTTAGCCTATTGTAAAGGGTGTTGATGTCATCGGTATCCAAGACAATGCCTGTGTGGCGTATTTTCTCTGCTTTTTTGCCCGAAACAGATAGGCCGATTTTTGCTAACGGTTCTTCGGGGCCAACTTCGGCGTGATCAAACATTCTTGCGTCGAGTGCTATTGGTAAGCCAAGAACCTCATGGTAAAATTGGAGGGCTTTGTCTAGATCCGAGACTTCGACCATACCGAGCCAAAGACGAGTTATTCTTCCTTCACTTTGCTTCATTGGTTTTCACCAACCATTCTGGGATTCATAGCAGCATTTGCTGTTTAATTTCTTTTAAAAATCCATTGGTGTAAGCTGGAAGGAATATGTGGCGCAGGGTGCTGGCATTATTCATCGGTGCTTCTAAACGGTCTTCACTAGTTGAGAGGTCTTGCTCCCCCTTTCTCTCTTTTTTGGGGGTTTAGTCTGATTTTTTATGTATTGTGGGTGGTAGGTGGTTGTATTGGCTTGATGTTTGGGTGGTGAGTTTATGAAGTGTGTGGATCAGCTGTTTGAATATTTGAGTTGGGCTGACAAGGTGGTTTTTGGTGTGGTGACTGAGGTCTCGGAGGAGGAGTGTGTTGCTCCGTTGGGCGTTTATTCGCGGAGTATTCGTGATATTTGTGTTCATTTGGCCTATGATTATTGGGAGTGGTTGGTGGATGTGTCAGGTGAGGATTGGGGCGAACCGGAGTTTGCTGCGATGAGTGTGAACATGATCATTGGTGTGATTGAGGAGCTGCAGCAGAGATGGAGGCGATATTGTAAGAAGTTGGGTTCTGAGGGTGTTGTAGCGGTAGGGCAGGGGTGTTCAATATCGGTGGTGGAGTTTGTGTTTCATTTGGTCAATCATGCGACCTACCATCGTGGACAGTTAGTCTTGGCATTACGGATGTTAGGGAGAGATGTGTCCATGACTGATTATGTTCCCTTTGTTCGTTCTCGCTGATTTAGTTTCAGCAATTCTTGGTGAGCTACTATCCTTAGAAAACAGTATTTACATCTACTTTGAAGAATAATGCTAACGAGTAAGATGGCTCTTTCTTCAGTAGATAAATGGTTTGAAGCTCAAACTCTTTTCTAAGACATATATTGACTTGGATTTTTCATAATTGCTGAACCGGACTCTATTATCCAGTTGCACTAACAGTAATATTTATTCTAAGCAGCTAAAGAACAGAAACTGAGGGAAAAATAATTATTCTCACTTTACTCGGTGGAGCTATAATCTTCTACTCCCTTTGGCGGAAAAAGAGTAGGAAGCTCTTTTTGTATGCAGTTACCGTTGGTATGATGCTCTTTTTCGCACTCTGTGAAACGTGGATTGTCACCATCTGGCAGCCCGACATCTACCTAAGTGATTTAGAAGACGCCGTCGCTAAGTTTTTCGCCTTCCCCTACACCGTATCTGTCTATCGGTATCAATTTTTTGAAGTATATGAAAGTCTAATTATCGACATCCGTTTTGGACACATACAATTATTTTCCCTTGAATCCCCTGAAGTTACAATCAGTTCAGCTGAAAAGGTGTTTTTGTTTGCTCAGACTCGGATGATTGCTTTTTACATCATCTTCAGCTTCCACCTCATCGTCATCCTCATTTTCCTGCTTATCATCTTCAGTCTTGACCTTTTTCACCATTATTTTTCAAAGTAGATGTAAATACTGTTATCCTTAGGTGGGTGGTGTTTAGCTCCACTACTTGTGTAGCTGCATACGACAGTGAAATGGGTTACGAAAAGGAATGTAGGGGCAGGGTGCTGACATTATCCATCGCTGCTTCTAGGTAGCCGATTTTTTGGGAGGCATTGCCTTCCCTTTTTCATTTGATCGAGTGGAAGCTAGGTTTCCTCGAATAATGTTGAATGTTGGCGTAGGGTGCTGTAGGTGCTGTAGGTGCTGTAGGTGCTGTAGGTGCTGAGGAGGAAGGTGAGGATGCCGATGATGGGGAGTCCGTAGCGGATGGTGAACTCATGGTAGTCGAAGCAGGGGAGGACATCGGAGATATAGATTGCGGTGACTGAGAGGTCTATGGGGGCATCGGTGGCTTCGCGGAGTGCGAGGAGGGAGTAGTCGTCGAAGAATAGGGTGATTTTGAGGTATTGGTGATTGGTTGTGTTGTTAGCGAAGTTTGGAACGGAGAGGTAGAGGTATCCGTTATCATCTATGATTTGGAGAGTGAAGGGAATATCGTTGTGAGTGTAGATGCTGATTTGGGTGCACTGCCCAAGGTGGGTGGTGATATTGGGAGTACTGGGGGTGAGGGTGCCGGTGATATCGGCGTCGAAGATAGTGGTGATGCTGGGGGTGTTACAGGCATTGGGGGGAATAGGGGCAAAAAGGCCAAGAGTGATTAGGCAGGATCCTAGACTGAAACCAATGATTACGATGAGAAAATGCATCCACCACTTGCGTTGGTCGGGTTTTAGGTTCACCATTTCCACCTTCCACTTCTCATTTGCGGGGTTGTCTATCTTATTTGTTATCAAACCTGCAACACACTACTACCGCGATTCACGAAAAAAGAATATATAGCGCAGGGTGCTGGTGTGTTCCATCACGGCTTCTAGTATGTCGGTCTTCTGGGAGGTTTCCCCTCGCCCTCTTGCTCTTTTTTTATTTTTGGTTGAGCGGTGGTTAGGTTTCTTCGAATTTTGTTATAAGTTAGGTGTGCCACGTAGTGTTTTGTGATGTTGGAAAATGTGTAATGCTAGGGTGTTCATGATATCCGTGATAACTTCTTTGTGTGTGGTTGGAATCTCGTAGTATCTGTTCACGGCTAATTCCTTTACGAGTTTTTCGGCTGCTTTGGGTTGAATCTTCCGTTCGTTGGTCTTATCCGCTTTGGTTCCGATGAGGTAGAGGTGTGGTTCTGGTCCGACGGCTTCACGAAATCCTTTGACCCAGATGGGGAGGGTTTGCAGGGTGTGGGGTTGTGTGCAGTCAAAGAAGAGGAGTCCTCCAGTGGCGCCTTGACAGTAACGGGTGCGGAGATCGCGAAAAATGTCTTGACCTGCAAGGTTCCAAACGAGTATTTTAAAGAAGTGATGGTCAATTCTGGCATCGTAGGTACCTACATCAATTCCTAGGGTCTGCTGGTAGTCGCGTTCGAATTTACCTCTCACAAAGGGGTCGAGGATTTCAGTTTTTCCTGAATTTTCTTCTCCCAATGTGACAATTTTGTAAACAGCATCGAAACGTTTTTCCTCATCTGGTATTCGTGATGCTCCGGTTATACTTCTAGGGCTGGGTTGTCGGATGGGTGTCGGTGGGAGTGTTGGTGGTGAGGGCCGCTCGTATTCTGGGAAGGTGTAATCGGATGGTTGGATTGCGTCATCGATGATAAATTCTTCTTGAATCCATTCATAATATGAGGTCGCGAGTTCGGCTTCTTTGCGTTTGATGGGGTCTGGGTGTGGTAGGTGTTGGAGTTCTGTAGTGGCTTCGTCGATGATTCGAATGCTGAGAATAAATCGGGGGAATTGGACTTCGCAGATAGGGCAGCAACCTAAGCTATCTGGTTTTACAATGGAACCGCAGTTCCAGCATTCAACTTGTATTAGCTTCACACCTTACAACATTTTCTTGTATTCATCAAGTTTACAGAGCTCACTGAAAGATGAGTCCTGCACCCTCCAACAGGGGAAAACACCAAATCCAAGGATAAAAGTGTTAGGAGTAATCATCTCCGTGATTTTTTGGTCATCTCTTTTTACCCAATTTGGACAAATAAAATGGAGAACCTGGGATAGAGCACTGGTATAATTCGCCTTTGCTTTTAGAGTGGCATTTTTTATCTGGGAGGCGTGTTTTCCCCTTTCTCTCTTTTTCTAGTGTGTTGTTCAGAAGAGGAGGGACAGGCAGGTAAGGGCGCCGTCGCATTTGGCGAATTCGCTCATGTTTAAACAGATGATGTCAAACCCCCTTTCTTTGATTAAGTGCTGGGTTTGTGGGTATCCAGTGGGCATGATCACGGTGTCATCGATGGTGAGGGTATTGGCCGCGTATTGCTCGGTTTTGGGGACTATGAGGCTGTCGAAGTCGGATAGGCTTGGGTGGTTGGTGTAGGGTTGGGTGGTAAGCATGATGTTATGGTTCAGGTAGGTGACATGGCTTTTCAGGTGAATGAGGCGGGGATCAACAATGGGATTGACAGGTACGCCAAAATAGGTCTGCATCTGGTCCACGCCGGCACGGTTGGTACGCTGGCTAATCCCGCAAATTATTCGGGTGGGTAACCGAATGACATCCCCTCCTTCGAGGGTGCCGGGAGCCATGATGCGTTGCACCGGTAAGTACTCTTGGAGCAGTTCCTCGACTGGTTTTTCTTCGCCTCGACGACTCTTCTTGGCAAGGCGGGTTATGAGGGCTTTGCCAGAATGGATGACAGCGGTGTCTTCTACAAAACAAGAATCTGGGTGGGTATCGTCAAGAGGTAATTGAATGACTTCAAACCCGAGTTCGGCTAACGTGTTAATGTAGTCTGCATGTTGAGTTTGTGCTCGCGTAACATTGACGGTGTGATGTAATGGGTGAGAAGAAATGCAGCGAGTAAATTGGGCTCCGGGTTCTCGTACCAAAGCATGTTGAGACATCATTGCCTACTCCTTTTCTGTATGGGTTTTGGTAATTTCAAGCGTGTAGAGAAAGATTTGCTTCGATTTAATGGCTTTCATCGCGATTTCCAGTGCCCGTTTTCATTTGGGCTGCGAAGTCTCCCCGTGTACACTTTGTGTACAAGCTGTGTGGTGTGCCGGGGGCTGTGAGTTGTGGTTAAGCCTTGGGGGGGGGGCGGAGAAGGGGGGG
>JABXGS010000058.1 GCA_016550425.1 archaeon | reverse complement strand
TCGATGCAGGCTATAGGTTAGCTTGTTGTACTAAGCTGAAACGAGATATCACCATAATGGTTCCCCAAGAAAGCAGAGTTGGCGAACGTAAAATTCAAGTCACAGGTTTAGAAAGGGCTGTACCGTTAGCACCTTCTGTAACAAAATTTTTCATCACCTTACAGAAACCGTCATTGGGTGATGCCAGACCAGACTGTGATAGGATCCTTGATTGCTTGAAAAAAGAATACAGTCTCGAAAAAATAGAAATCGGGTCTGAACTTTTGAAGAACTTGCCCAACATCCTACGTCAAGCAAATTGGGCGATCACCGTCACTTTATGGAATAATCAGAAGATCATAGCGGTTGAAAAGGGTGACACGTCCAATAAGCTCCTGGGATTAGCAATTGACATCGGTACATCGAAAATTGTCGGTTGCGTCGTGGATTTGGCAAATGGTAGAACCATAGGCGTAGGTTCTGTTGAAAACCCCCAGATGATCCATGGTGAGGACGTTGTTTCAAGGATCGCCTTTGTGAAGGATAATGAAGAAGGACTAGACACCCTACAAAGATTAGCGTTCGAAGGAATAAATCGGGTGTTGCAGGAAGCGTGCACCCAAGCTGGTGTTGATTCTCACTATATCTATGAGGTAACAGTCGCAGGCAACACTGCGATGCACCATTTATTCTTAGGCGTTCAACCCAAATTCTTAGCCCTCTCGCCTTTTATACCGTCCATAAGAAAATCAATAGATCTTACAGCGAGAGAGGTGAAACTCAATATACACCCAGAGGCTAACGTACATGTGTTACCGATTATTGCTGGTTTCGTCGGTGCGGACGCTATTGCAAATGTCTTATCAACCGGGATCTACGAATCAAAAGAACGCTCCTTACTTCTGGACATCGGAACAAACACAGAGGTTTTTGTTGGCAACTCTGAGGACATCGTTTCATGCTCGTGTGCCTCAGGACCTGCTTTTGAGGGAGTCCATATCAAACACGGAATGAAAGCCGTCACCGGTGCGATTGAAAGAGTGCATATCAACCCAGATTCAGATTATCACGTTGAGTTTGAAACAATAGGGGATGTAAAACCAAGAGGGTTATGCGGGTCCGGCATGGTTGATGTCGTAGCTGAAATGGCTAAATGTGGAATTATTGATCAACGAGGACGCTATGACCGGAAGATGAAAACACCTCGATTAAGAACCACTGGCAATAGCGTAGAATTTGTACTAGTACGGAAAAATGAAAGCGCAACTGGAAGAGAAATAACAGTTACACAAAAGGACATCACTGAAATTCAACTGGCAAAGGCTGCAATATACACTGGATGCTGGATTTTAATGAAGGAGACTAACCTGAAGACTGATGATCTCGATCAAGTCCTTCTTGCAGGCGCCTTTGGAAGTTACATTAATCCTGAAAGCGCGAGATTGATAGGATTAGTACCTGAAGTCTCGACGGAGAAAATCAAGTTTGTAGGCAACACCGCGTTAAGTGGTGCTAAAATGGCGTTGCTCTCACAAGAGGCAAGAAAAACTGCTGAGAGACTGTCGAGCAAAATCCGCTATCTTGAACTCACACGCACTTCCAACTTTAATTCAGAGTTTGCCAATGCCATGTTTATCCCGCATAAAGACTTAAACAGATTCCCAGTGGTTAGCAAACAATTCAGGAGATTTGGAAAAGATGTTTAAATTTGAACAGGAACAAAAAGTCTTCGACATCGCTGGAGTGAAAGTAGGGGGCCAACCCGGGGAGTATCCAACTGTCTTGATAGGTAGCATATTCTATGATGGACACAAAATCGTCACGGACATAATGAAGGGTGAATTCGACAAATCTCAAGCTGAAACCTTGCTTAAGAAGCAAGAAGAAATGTCAGAAATAACTGGAAACCCAGTGATTATAGATGTGGTGGGTCCATCAGCCGAGGCCCTAAAACGATGTGTTGATTTTGTGTCTGAAAAAACTGACGCCCCATTTCTTGTCGATGGTCCATCGGCGGAAGTAAGGATTCCGGTGATGCGATACCTCGCAGAAACTGGGCTCATAAAAAGAGCGATCTACAATTCGATTGATTACGCTGTAACCTCAGATGAAATAACCACACTCAAAGAAATCGGAGCAGAGTCGTCTGTTCTCATGTGTTATAATCCGAGGAATGTGTGGGCAGAGGGAAGAAAGGAGATTTTAGAAGGCAGCGAGGGACAAAAAGGCCTCTTGGAAGCTGCTAAGGAAGCCGGTATACACAACATTCTCATTGACACAGCGGTTTTAGATGTGCCAAGCATTGGCATCTCAGCAAGAGCAGTGTACATCATCAAAAGTGAATATGGGTTTCCTGTAGGATGTGGACCACCGAATGCCATAACAACCTGGAAAAAAGTGAAAAAAGAAATGGGTCCCTATGCCTACAATACGTGTCTGGCAGGTTCAGGTTTAATCACTCAGTCACTAGGTGCCAATTTTATCTTATATGGACCAATCGAAGATGCTGAAGCCGTTTTTCCAGCATGTGCGATGGCTGATGCCATAATCGCCTATAACGCAAGAAGATTTGGAATCCGTCAACAAACTAAGAACCATCCGCTTCTCAAAATTTTTTAGTTATCCACCGCCAACAGGGGTGAATATTCCCAGATAAGTATCCTCTTCAAATGTAATCTTCTTTACATCGTTAGAGATTCTTTTTGCATTTAACGATATGATTATGCGTTGATTCACTTGATTTCCTTCATAATTTGAGAAAACATAATCCTTGAAGACAACCCCATATTTTGTTACGAGTTTTTGCAGGAGGGATAATACGGTTGCTCCTTTCTTGACATTAACTTCTTCCTTAGCTTTACCAGTGATTTCTGTTAGAGGATAGCCATAATGTAAAATTACCTTAACCAATGTGCTCACACAACTGGATAACGAAAAAGCCTCGAAAAAAGATAACTCCTCTGGTGAGTCTTGCTTTTTTGTTTATACTGTTAACTGATCTGCTACGTCTTTAAGTCCAAGTTCTTCGAGTTTTTTCCGTGTTGGGATACTAGTCTTTTTGTCCCATCCACAAGCATCATAGAATTCGTCGAGCATTCCGTCAAGGTCCTTGATAGCTTGTCCTTTTGCTGGACCTGTTGCAACGGGTTCTCTGATTTTTTGAGGAAGTGTATCATCTTTTCTTGTAAGACCTTCTCTAACGTTGAAGCATTTTTCGAGGTTCAATATTCTTTCTGAAATTTTCATTAATTCAAATTGGTCAATCTTACGACCGGTAAGCGCTGAGAGTATCCATGCAAATCTCTTCGGAGTTAAACAATTTTCTTCAGTTCCATAGGCTGTAAATCTGCAAACACCAGTCGTGTCTTGGATAATCCCAAGATGCATTAGCAGTTTTACAGCTAAGCCTTTTTCTACACCTGTTTCATCAAATCTATCGGGAGGTGGAAATGGAAGACCCAACTCTATGAGCCCACCTGTCCACCTATTAAATTCCCATAATCCTGTCAAGAAAGGATGTTTGTGACAGGCACCTCTCGGAGAGGTGGCATACAATATGGCTACTGACTTAGCCTCAGCTCTCGGATCATGTGCAGGGATTTCTAAACCCTTGACATGTAATGCTAATTCCTCGGCCCCCTTCCCTATTTTTGCAGCAGCCCGTTTAACGCCTTCAGCTAACAAGTCTCCTATGCCTTCCCGTGCAACAATGTTCTCTATCAAATTAATTATGGTTTCACTATCTCCCCATTTAAGCTCAAGGCCATTTGTATCGGCGGTCGTAAGTAAACCCTTTTCAAAGCATTCCATCGCAAATCCAATCACATTGCCTGCTGAAATAGTGTCTATCCCGTAGTTATTACAGAGATGATTCGCTTTTACAATTGCTTCAAGATTATCGTGCGAGCACCATGAACCAAGCATGGCTGCGGTTTCATATTCCGGACCTTGATGAGGTGGTGTTGCCCAGGGACCAGCTTTCACTTCGGAATATCGATCGCATGCCATTGGGCAACTATAGCAACTGCGTCTTTTTAGGAAGAAGGTGTGTGCTAATGCTTCTCCGGAGATTTTATGAGCATTTTCAAAATAAGCGGTATAGCCTTGTTTCGTTGGTAAAGCACCTTGGCTATTGTACACATTGACTAATCCAAGTGTTCCGAGGGGTATAATCAAATGCTTATTAGGCATATTCTTGTTAAGTGCTTCTTCAGCATCTGTTATGGCTTTTCCAAATTCCTCAGGCTGGGCGATAGAAATTTCTTGAGTACCATTCACTGCTATTGCTTTAACGTTCTTAGAACCCATAACTGCACCAGGTCCGCATCTGGCTGCTGCATTGTCCCTGTCGTTCATCACAGCAGCAAATCTTACCAACTTTTCACCCGCTGGTCCAATGCATGCCACAGACGCTTCTGGATCATCAATCATTTCCAAAACAAGATCGGTTGTGTTATAAACGGGTTTGCCCCACAGGTGCTTTGCATCTCTGATTTCAGCTTCCCCGTCGTGAACCCATAAGTAGACTGGTTCCTTTGCTTTTCCTTCCAAGATTACAAAGTCAAATCCAGCGAATTTTAATTTAGGACCAAAATAGCCGCCAGCCCGCGATTCTGCCCAGCCTCCTGTTAATGGCGACTTTGTACAAATTTCGTAGCTACCTGAACCGGGACAAAGGGTTCCTGTAAGTGGACCGGTCGCAAAAATCAGCTTGTTTTGGGGACCTAGTGGATCGATGCCTGGTTTGAGCTCTTCCCAAAGAACTCCTGCAGCGTAACCCGTGCATCCGAGGTATTTGTCAATGAGGTCCTCCCTTACTTTTTCAATCAAAATCTTGTTTTTGCTCAAGTTGACACGCAAAACCTTACCAGCATAACCGAATAATTGTTTCATGATTTTCACCTCATTTTTGTGCAGGGGTTGGGTCCTGTGTAGGATTCTCGTAAAGTTTGGCAAATGCTCTTTGCTTGTAATAGGCTGCTTTGTCAGCGTCAATGTATAGCAAGGCTTTTTCTGGACATCGTTTTACGCATTCAGGATCTCCACCACAGAGATCGCACTTAATGGCAATCTTCGTAACGGGATCTGTCTTTATCATTCCAATCGGGCAGGTAGGTATGCAAAGGCCGCATTTATTGCATTTCTTAGCATCAATCTCTATCGCACCCGTTTTCTTGTTTCTACTTATCGCGTCCTGGGGACATGAGTCAATGCATAAGCCACATTGCCAGCAGATAATAGGTGTATCAATATATGGTTCACTTCGAATAACGTGGATCCGGGCTCTTGCTGGATTATGCGTTTGATGAAATTTGAAGCTACAATAAAGTTCACAACGCATACACCCAACACACCGATTTGGTACAACAACTAGAGTTTTCATTTTTTTACAACTCACTTAGAGGGAGTTAGTACAGATCTCCCCAATATTTTCCCTTGCGTTAGTTGCTCAAGGGCTTCGTTCGCTTCTTCGAGCTTGAAGGACTTTGTGGTTATTGATTTGACTATGCCTTTCTTCGCTAAGTTTACTAGATCAACAAGCTCTTTGTGGGTTCCAACTTTTACGCCCATTATAGTGAATTCAAAATTGACTGCATCATCTGGTACAATTTTCAAGGGACCAGGTCCAACCCCGATTACAAGCAGTCGTCCAAGGTTGGTCAACATCTTCAGCCCATTTTCATAGGTTTGTTCAAAGCCAACAAAATCCAGGACCACGTTGACACCGTTCTCGCCCGTAATTTTTAAGACATCGCTGACGGGGTCCTTGTTACCATCAACAACGTAATGGGCTCCAAGCTTCTTTGCCATCTCTAGCTTTTCTTCGATTAGGTCTATGGCGATGACGGTTGCGCCCATAGCTTTGGCGATTTGGATGGCATATGACCCAGTGCCTCCTGCTCCATAAGCAACAACGGTATCACTTGGTGTAACCTTTGCTTTTCTCAACGCTCTATATGATGTGACCCCACAGCATGAGAGTGTTGCAGCGTCTTCTGGTTTTAAATTCCCAATACCAATTAGCGCCTTTTCAGGGACTGCTATATATTCAGCATACCCTCCATCCCTTGCAAATCCAATTGGACTATTAAGTTTACAGGAGTTTTCATTTCCAGTTCGACACAGTATACACGAACCACACGCGTACGCGGCCCAAGCATCGATTAAGACGGAATCACCTACTTTGAACGCGGTGACTTCAGACCCGATTTCTTGTACTTTCCCAGCAACTTCATGACCCAAACTCCATGGGCGTTTTCCACCAAACTTCTCAGTCGTCAAATTTCCATGTGATAGATGGACGTCCGTATGACACACTCCACAAGCTTGAATTTTGATTAAGGCATCTTTTGGCCCTGTCTTTGGTACATCAACCTCTTCAAGCTTGAGAGGCTTCTTATATTCATGTAATCTCATTGCTTTCAACAAAACTCCCTCACAAAACAGAAAGAAAGTGACCATAAGTCTTATATAAATCGTGCAGTGGATATTGACGGCTGAGGGAAAGCAATGGCTCTCTCTAGAAATCAAATTTTAGGAATAGTTGCTATAGTTATCATTGTTGCTGCTACTGGCGGCGGTGCGTACTACTACTTCTTCATTTATCAACCAGCGCCACCTACTCCACCACTAAAAACTAGTGTTACGATCGGGTGCGCCCTCTCACTTACCGGACCCTATGGCGGTGGTGCAGAACTGCATCTTATCCCCTATTATAACTGGATTGTCGACACATACAATGATATGGGTGGGCTTTACCTACCGGAATATGGTGAGCGATTACCCATTGTATTGACTATCGAAGATGATGAAGGCAGCGTTGAGAATTTGCTTACAATAACTGAACGTATGATTACTGTAGATCAAGTTGATTTTCTCTTTCCCCCATGGGGAACAGCTTTGAATTTCGCAGCATTTCCATTGTATCAGCAATATGGATATCCAGTAGTTGCCTTAACAGTTGGAGCAAATGAGGCTTCAGCGCGAATTAAGACTGGCGAATGGAACTATGTCTTCTTAACGCTGGGTCAACCAGCTCATGTTGGCAATACAATTACAAGCTACCTCTCACACATAGATGAAAACATTACCTCTCTGGATTCAATAGGTATAGTGTTTATCGCTGACCAACACGGTGTAGAGTATGGTGGATCAATGTTTAGCGCGTTACAACTCGCAGGCTTCAATATAACAGTATACCAGAGCTATCCAATTGGTGTTGCCGACTTTACCCCAATCATAAATGAACTTAAGTTATGGGATTGTGATGTGATGATTGCATCAAGCTATCCTGCTGATGGAATGTTTCTTCTAGGTTCGTGCATAGCACAAGGGTATAGCCCTGATGTTATGTTCTTTGGTCCTGGAGTAGAAGTCCCATTCATAATCCATAGCGCGTTTACTCCAACACAAACAATGGGAATCCACTTCTATGATGGATACCCTGCCACAGCTTACGACACACCAGATTTAGCAGCATGGGCTGATCTGCATAATGCCACCTTCGGTTTCTACCCATTCCCCGCATCAGCTCTGTTCTACTCTGCCCTTGAAGCCTTTTTCCAAGCAATAGAACAAGTTGGTCTCAATCGAGCCCTAGTAAGGGATACACTCGCTACTGAAACCTTCGACACCGTAATCGGAGACTTGACGTTTGTACCTGGCGAACATCCTGAGATTCCTGGTACAGGATATCTTACTCAATGGCAAGGCGGAGACATGATGGAAGTTGTGTGGCCACTAGATGTTGCTTCCGCGAGCATAATTGCTCCGAAGCCTGTATGGCCACCGGGGCCACCGGGACCAACGGAGTCCCTCGTGCTTCCTAAACCGATTGACCTTTCTAATCGGGAAGAGCGACGCTTGGTAGAAGTAGGAGATGGAGCTGTTAGGCTGCTGGAATTTGCCACAATGGACATATCATGTCCAAAGGTTTCATGGCGATTAAACTGAAAGGATTAGTAGTCATGAAATCCTCCCCTTTTTTTAAAAAGGCACTGAGGTTTAATTCATGATAGACATACTCATCGGTGGTGCAATATTAGGAGCTATCTTTTCTTTGATAGCGGCTGGTCTTAACCTTCAATACGGTGTAACCCGAATACTAAATATCGCCCATGGCGAATTCCTAATGCTCGGTGCTTACACTACCTACATATGTTTCACATTTTATTTCATCACCCCACTTTTTTCCCTTCCAATTAGTGGAGTCATAATTTTTCTTTTAGGCATTCTAATTCAGATACTCGTTTTTCGCAGGTTGGTGTACTTATCAAAAACGAGTGAGGAGCTGGAATTTCGGTCACTCTTAGCTTCCTTCGGTCTTGTATTCATTCTTCAGAACGCAGCTCTATTGATATTTGGTGCCACTCCCCTTGGATACTCGTGGGCTACTTTACCAGTCATTATCTTTGGATACTACTTTCAATTAAACATGATAATAGCAGCTGTCACAGGTATGATTATTATCATCGGCGTTTTTCTTTTCTTGCGTTTCACAAGGTTTGGTCTAGCTATGCGGGCTACCGCAGAAGAGCCTACAGGTGCAAAGCTCGTTGGAATCAACATCGATAGGATGCACGCACTTTCCTTTGGCTTAGGCGTTTGTTTAGCTGCTTTAGCAGGCTCACTGCTGAGCATGATTTACTTCTCACATCCTTTCATGGGTACGTCTTACACGTTTATCGCCTTAGTAATAATCATCATGGGCGGTATTGGCAGTTTTCTTGGCAGCGTTGTGGGAGGATTTGTAATGGGTTACATTTACTACATCACGTTAACGGTGGATGCCCTCTTGGCTATGGCAGTAGTTTACATTTTTCTCATTATAATTCTTCTAATCAGACCTAAAGGATTTTTCGGGCGGTAACAATGGTTCAAATTAAACTTCCAGACCTACAAAAAATTACAACTACAGACATACTAAAGATCGTTCCGTTCGTGATAATCATTGTAATCCTGCTTATAGCTCCTCTCTTCTTGGGGCTCTATCATTTGTCAATGTTGAGAAGGCTCCTCTTATTTTCAGCGCTAGCTATGAGCTGGTGGTTCTTCTCTGGCGTTACAAGGTATGTTTCACTGGGATCTGCCGCCTTTTTTGGAATAAGTTTATACATTGTAGCTATTTTTGGTGACATCCTTCCATTCCCTGTAGTTATACTCCTTGCGGGTTTATTTTGTTTTGTTATCGCGCTTGGAATCGGGTTAGTGACCTTGCGACTAAAAGGAATATACTTTGCTGTCTTTACCTTCGGGTTGGCAGAGCTTTTTCACAACCTGGTTCAATGGTATGAAATAACAATCACTCGTACACGTTTTCGATTCATTTTTTATCTTCCCGCTCAATACATCTACTGGTCCGTGCTAATAGGCGCACTAGCAATTTTTGGATTGATACTTCTATTAAGAAGGACTAAACTTGGTCTAGCTTTGAGATTGATAGGTGAAAACGAGGAAGCTGCGGCTCATATGGGTGTAAATGTCAGTCTGTATAAAACCCTCGGTTTCGCGATTAGCTCGATGTTTATGGGTTTAATTGCAGCTTGCTATGCGCCAAGATTTCCGTTTATTGATCCGGCAATTGCTTTTAGTGCAGAATATTCTTTGCAGCCTGCAATAATGGCGATGTTAGGCGGAGTTGCATTCCTTCATGGACCTATCTTGGGAGCAGTTACCGTTATATTGTTGAATGAGTATCTACGCACAATAGCTACAGAAATCTTCATGATTCTACTCGGGATAATTGTTATCTTTATTGTTCTGTTCATGCCTGATGGAATAGCGGGAATCATTGAGAAAACCAGGATAATAATAAAGAAAGAAGGAATGGCGGGAATCATTGAACGGATAAAGGACGGAATTACTGGATTTATTGAGCGGATGAAGAACATATTACGGTTAGATGGAAAAAAAGAACAGATTAAAGGCCCAGAAACGCCTCCTTAACCAGCTTGTTCTCTAGAAGCTCTGTGCAGTTTCCCTCTAAAGTTACTTTACCTGTTTCCATTACGTATCCTCGATCTGCAAATTTCAAAGCATAATGAACGTTCTGTTCAGCTACCAGGATGCTAATCCCGTAATCTTTAAGCTGTTCTATGGTTTTGAAGATCTCCATCGTTAATTTTGGTGAAAGCCCTTGAGAGGGTTCATCTAACATTAAAAACTCTGGACTTGACATTAGACCTCGTGCTATTGTCAACATTTTCTGTTCTCCGCCACTGAGCGTCCTAGCAAGCTGGTTTTTCCTTTCCTTCAATACTGGAAGGAGTTGATAAATAAAGTCAAACATCTCCTCTCGCTTTGCCCTTGCCCTTGAACTATAAGCGCCTAGGGTTAGGTTTTCACTCACCTTCATGTGTGCGAAGAGCTTTCTATCCTCTGGCACATATGATATTCCAAGACCAACAATCTTGTTTGGGGGGAAACCATGAATTTCTCTCCCATTGAAGTGTATAGTGCCAGAGCTTGGTTGAAGTAGACCTGCCATTGTGCTCAAGAGTGTGGTTTTACCCGCGCCATTTGCACCAATTAGCGCGATAACCTCTCCCTTCACTACATTCATTGAGACATCCCAGAGAGTTTGCGATTTTCCACGAAATACGTTTACACGCTGAACCTCAAGCATAATCCTCACCAAGATAGGCTTCAATGACGTGGGTGTTCTCAGCTACCTCTTTTGGTGTCCCCTCAGCAATCTTCACGCCATGATCAAGTGCCATGATGCGATCTGCAGCTTCCATCATGACCCGCATGTTGTGCTCTATCATGAAGATGGTTGTCCCGCCACTATCACGAAGGTCCCGGACAACTCCAAGCATTTGTGTTAATTCTGTGGGATTTAAGCCAGCCATTGCCTCATCTAATAGTAAGAGCCGAGGTTTCGTGGAGAGCCCCCTCACAATTTCGAGGAGGCGCTGCTCAAACGCCGTTAATTGGGAAGCAGGTATATTGCCTTTCTCAGCCAGTCCAAACTTTTCTAATATTTGTGTGAGCTCAGGTTCAATCTCGGAAAACCCCTGATCCTTATTGCACCCGAAGCAAGCAGCGGCTAGCACATTCTCAAACACGGTCATGTTAGGAAACGGTTTAGGGATCTGAAAAGTCCTTGCCAGTCCTAACTTACAAATTTTATGAGGTTTAAGACCTGAAATGACCTTTCCATCAAACTTTATCATACCAGATGTCGCAGGGAGCGCACCAGACACCAGATTAAACAGTGTGGTCTTACCCGCACCGTTAGGCCCTATCAATCCAAGTATCTCGCCCTCATTGACAACAAAGTCCACGTCGCGTAGAGCAACAAGCCCGCCGAAGCGCTTACTTATTCCTTCCCCTTCAAGCAATCGCATAGATGCTCCTTTCTGATTATCATCTATAAATAATTTCATTGCATCCCTGATTCTTATCACCCTGCCATCCCCTTCACCGTTTTAGACTTGAAATAATACAGCAGACCAAAATTCACACGCTACCTAAACCAGAACTTTGCTGGTAGACATGTCCACTTGTGTTGAAATACCGAGATAAGCCATATCGACGACGATAGCTTGCGCTCAAGTGAAATAAAAAAAAGGTGGGAGCCAGTTTAACTGGGATTAGAGATTATGATAGCGATAATCTCTAATCGAATAGCCTGAGCTTCTCCCACGTCTGTCATTCTATAGGTAGTTCACCTGAAGCTGTCCACGCTTGCCACGAGCCGTCATATACCTTGACATTGTAGTATCCAAGTACCTCACTGAGTACAAAGAACACTGTACTGGCATAACCACCTACGCCACAATAGACAATGATTTCTTTGCGGCACCACCGAGTATACCAGCGGCTGCCAACAACATCTAATGCCATTTCCCTAAGGGTAGAAATATCTTTGTAAGTGGCGTATTCTAACATGGTTCCTGTAGCATCAAGGTAATGAACCCAGAGCGTAGGAGTTGGTAAATTCCTTGCCCCTGGAATATGACCGCCTGTCGGGTTTGGAGGCCAAGGCTCAACTACTATGCCGGAGTAAACGACTTCGTCTCTGGCATCGACGATTATGGCTTTACCAAGTCTACTTTCGACATAGGCAGTATCAACAATCATCGATGCTTTCACTCGTCCATTGTACGTTACCGGGTTTATCTCAGGTACTTCCGTGGTTACAGGATATCCATCATTTACCCATACCTCGAATCCGCCATCTAGGACGCCAACTGTATTGACACCAGCATAAACTAACGTCATAGCCACTCTAGTGATATCAGCGGTGTTATAGAGACCGAGTGGAGGTACCCCAGGTATATCATATATACCGCTTGTCGAACCAACCACAACTACTTTGGATCTCTTTGTTATACCTGCAGAGCCAAGAAGATCAAATAGATACTCATCGTCAGGCAATTCCATCCATGGTAAATCTTCCCCAAAGGGAGGATTCGTGATCCAGAGGCCCCCTGGGAGATTTATCGCTCCAGGAATATGATTTGCTGCGTAATCGTCAGCAACTCTGATATCGATGATGACAAGTTCTGGATGATTAAGGTGTTTGTTTAGCCAGTAGGTGGAAACAATAGGTTTCATATGTAGATGCTGAGAAAACCAAGGTCGGTAACAAGCTTGTGTAACCACTGGCGCTACCAACATTATGGCTAAAGCAAGTGTGAACAAGACTAGTATCGGTTTTCTTTTCATTTTTGCTTCTCCTTTTGCTGAATGATGAATGAAAGTGTTCTTCGTTCTCTCTTTCAGCCTTTCATTCCATTAGTTCCGTCTAGCCCATCCCGCTTTTATCCACTCATCCATCAACCCCGCTTATGGCTGCTTATTGTTTATAATCATTATGGGTTGTTTTTTTCATTTTTAGAATCATTTTTGTCATTTCTTTTCAATTTTCATTATCATCTAATCAAAGAAATCGAAAAAGAAATGGAAGCGGGGTTTATGAAAGAGGAAATGCAAAAACCCCTTTTATCTAGAATTCTACGAAATTCTAATGGGTTTCATTTGACCCTGTTAGTATCTCCTTCCTAAGAGTCCTTCTTAGGATTTTTCCTGCCGGGCTCTTTGGCAAGTCCTTTCTAAATTCCACTTCCCTGATAATCTTGTAGGCGGCCATCCTCTCTCTGCAGAACTTGATCAGCTCTTCCTCTGTCACATTCCCCTCGTATCCCTCCCGGAGGATAACAAATGCCTTGGGGTGCTCACCCCGATATTGATCTGGAACTCCTATCACAGCCACCTGCTCAACCGCTGGATGCTCGGATAAGACATTCTCAACTTCAAAGGGCCACACTTGATATCCTGACACTTTTATCACATCCTTTTTACGATCAACAAAGTACACGCGCCCCTCCTCATCCATATAACCAATATCACCAGTGTGAAGCCAACCATCCCTTAAGGTTTCCTTGGTCATCTCCGATTGGTTCCAGTACCCCTTCATGATTTGTGGACCTTTTGCTGTCAACTCTCCATTCTCTCCAGGCGGGAGGGTTCGTGTCCTAAGCTCCATATCCACGACTTTAACATCCGTGTCAGGAAGCGGAATCCCGACGAATTGAGGTTTCTGACTACCAATCGGTGTTAAGACAAGACCAGGGCTTGCCTCAGTTAAACCCCAGCCCTCCATCAAGTTAGGACCAGTGAGCTTTATCCACTTATTCCTAATCTCAGTGGGCATCGCAGATGCCGCTGTGTGAAATAACCGGAAGGAGGAGAAATCACACTTCTCGATGTTGGGATGGTTGAGAAGAGCTATGTATACGGTTGGGACAGCGAAGAATAATGTCGGCCTATACTCGTTTATCGCATTAATTACCTCATCTGCACGAAATCTCTCTAGCAGCACTATCTTCCAAGCGAAGCTAACAGCTGAGCACATACACTCACTAAGACCAAAAATGTGATACATCGGGAGAAAAATCAGGGAGACTTCCTCGCCCTCTTTAAGCCCGCGCCAGGTTGCGTGCTGAAGTTGGTTGACAATCAGATTGTAATGGGTTAACATGCACCCCTTTGGGATACCCGTGGTTCCACCAGAGTAGCATAGGATGGCCACATCTTCTTTCGGGTTTATATCAAGCCTAGGCGGATTCGCATCATATTTTGCGATGATATTCACAAAGTCTATTGTTTCCCGGCGCTTCACGCTCTCCTCAATGTCTCTCATACTGGTAAGGAACGGAGGAGTACTCTCTCTTAGGCTTGTAACAATGACCCTCGCCAACCCAGTTTCACCCCTAATCTTTTTGACGAGCGGGTATAGCCCCTCCGTAGTTATTATGGTTTCAGCTCCTGAATCGTTCAGCTGAAACTTCAGCTCCCTCTCCTTGAACTGCGGATTACAAGGAACAATTATCGCCCCAGCTTTCAGAACTCCAAAGAAGCTGATAACAAACTGAAGGCTGTTCTGAAGAAATAGACCTACCCTGTCACCTGTTCTAATACCCATGTCGTATAATCCAGTTGCCAACTTATCAGATAGCGTGTCGAGTTCCAGATATGTGAGTTCAACACCCTTGAACACAATCGCTACCTTGTTAGGATATTTCTTGGATACAGCCCTCAAACGATCAGGTACCGAGACTTCTGGGTAATCAATCGTGGTGGGGACACCTTCAGGCCAAATTCCTAGCCAAGGTCTTTCCATGAAATTTACCTCGTAACCAGTTATTATTACTTCTTCCCTATAAAGCTGAAATCAAGTTATTCACTTCCCAATAGTTCATTAAATTCGCAATACATGCCTAAATCAATCACGTCGGCGCATGCAACATGAACGAACTATGGTTCGTGTTTTCTAAGTCTTTTTGACATGGTAGACGGCGTACTCTTTGCGGAGCTGTTGGGCTATTTCGGTTGGGTCGCCGAAGTAAATGGCTTCCACTGGACAATGTGCGGCACAATTGGGTTGAAGTCCCTTCTCAACGCGGTGGACACAAAGTGTACATTTTTCCACCACGTTTTGTTCTTCATTAAATTGAGGTGCTTTAAAGGGACAAGCCTCGATACAAGCCTTGCAGCCAATGCATAACTCGGTATCTATGAGGACTATACCATCATCCCGCTTTGATATAGCGTCTTCTGGACATGCCTCAATGCAAGGAGGATTGGCACAATGCTTACACACGGTTGGTACGAAGTGCAAGGTCAACTCATCGCCCACTAACCTTGGTCCCACTTGGACGACTTGAATCCATGAAGGGCTCCCAGGAGGTATGTTATTTTCTTGCTTGCAAGCGACTTCGCAAGCGTAACACCCCACACAGCGCTCTATGTCGATTATTAAGGCATATTGAGTCATGCTTTACCCTCCTTTGCTTTCGAAATTTTACATAGTAAACCCACTAGGTTTGATGCGCCGATGCAAGGATCAAAGGGTGGATTGCTGTCCGTTAAGATGTTTGCATTGGATTCCGACCACCCAAAGCCTGGTTCTTCCCTTTCTGGGAACCACCATGCATGTTGGGTGTGAACCACCTTCGGGTGTATACCTAAGGTGAGTTTCGTTATTTGCCTTATTGTCCCCCGGGGTGTTTCTATGTTGATCCATTCGCCATCCTGAATTCCATGTTTTTCAGCAGTTTCGGGATGGATTTCTACTATGGGGTTTGGGTGTACCTCGCGTAACCATGATAGTTGTCGATGTTCAGTGTGGAAGAAGACTGGGCTTCTTGCTCCCGTTGTTAGTATTAATGGATACTTTGCTGCGAGATCGGGGTTGCTTATTGGGCTTTCTGGCGGTTCTGCGTAGAAAGGTAATGGATCATAACCCCATTTTTCGAGAATCGTGGAGTACAGTTCAACTTTTCGTGTAGGTGTTGAAAACCCTTTTTCTTTGTACTGCTTGGGTTCCACCTGAATTATGCCTTTTTCTTTAAACTCGTTCCAAGTCATCCCAGAGGGTTCTAGAATATAGTCGAGGTATTGATCTATGTCATCCCAGAAGTACTCTTTGTAGCCAAGTTTTTTCCCTAGCTCATTGATGATTTTATGGTCAGACCAAGATTCGCCGACTTGTACGGCTTTGACTCTGGCTTGCACATGACCCGCACGGAAGAAGTAAGCGGCGACATCGTTGTATTCGAGCCATGATGCGACTGGTAAGACGATGTCGGCTAGTTGGGCGGTGGGTGTCATGAAGAGATCGGCGACCATGATGAAATCGAGCTTCATGAGGGCTTCGCGAACTCTTTTCGAATTGGGCCAGGTTAAGAGGGGATTACTTCCAAAGACGACCAAGGCTTTGACTGGGTATGGATCTTCCTCTAATATGGCTTTACAAACGAGCATTGGTGGAACTATGGACATCATGTTGGCTAGTTTATATTGCTCTCCGCCAATCCTTTTCGCTCTCTGTTCTGCAGAGAGCTTGTCGGTGAGCATAAACTCAGGGTAGCGAACCACGGGCGGCGAGGGATAGAGGAGGTGACCTCCTGGAGTACCGAGGTTTCCGGTGATGGCCATTAGTGCGATTAGTGCACTGTGATTGGCTGAACAGTTTAGATTTTGTTCGAGCTTCACGCCATAGTGGAGAGTTGCTGGCTTTGTTTGAGCATATAGCCTAGCAGCTTCTTCGATTTTGGACATGGGAACCCACGTTATCTCTTCAACTTTGTCGAGTGGGTATTCTTCAACTCGTTTAGCCAACTCATCGAAGCCGTGGGTCCATTTCTTCACGAATTTCTTATCGTAGAGTTTTTCGCGTATGATGACGTTGAGCATCCCCAGGGCTAACGCGGTATCGGTAGCCGGTCTGAGCTGCAACCATATATCGGCGCGTGATGCTAATGGAGTAAACCGCGGATCGATGACGATTAAGCTAGCCCCGCGATTCAACACCTTTGCCAACTTGATCGCTTTGTACTCGTCTGGGTTGGTGAGAACAGGATTGCAGCCCCAAACCATTACACAGTTTGGGTTGTTATCATAATCGCATATCGGTAAGCCCCCACAGATAATGATGGAGGAACCAACGCGTGGAATGTAGCACACGTAGCCGGGTGAGGTTACGTTAGGAGCGCCAAAGAGGTTGACTAGCCTGTGCACGAAATGGAGGTAAGCTCTATCGGTGCCGTGGGCAAACACCACGGATTCCGCACCGTTCTCTTGCTTAATCTTTGTGATTTTACTTGCTACGATATCTAAGGCTTCACTCCACGTAATCTTTTGAAACTTCCCCTCACCTCTCCCACCGACGCTCTTCAATGGGTGGAGTAGTCGCTTGGGATTGTCGACGAGTTGCATCGACGCTAATCCCTTGGCACATAGGGTTCCATGGCTTATCGGGCTGTCAGGGTCTCCCTCAACCTTTACGACTTTTCCATCCTTAACATGTATCAGTACATCGCAACCACCATGGCAACTTCGACAAACACTTTTGACTATCCTAACTCCGGATTGCAATCTGTACACTCCCTAATTGTTGATTCTCTGCCAGAAGTTCAGGTGAATGGTCTGCTACATTAAGCCATTTATCTATAAATACTTTTGACCAAAGAAACCGTTCTACTAACAAATAGAATTGAAAAGTACATCACACGAATAATGAGAACAGGGAGGACTTGGCTCTCAATAGATGAAGACCAAGTAGGTGCACCAGTAAATAACATTAGCACCATGCTCCCCATAGTCCTTCTTGGTTGTAACGGTGTGTATTCATAAGGTAGGATGGAATAATAATGGGGATAGAGGTTGGATTTATGTCCGAACAAGCGATGAAAACACCGGCTGGAAAAATCACCCACTATTACTCAAAAATCAATGTGGCCGTCATTGAATTATCCGCTCCTTTGAAGAGAGGTGATGAAATCGCCATTGAAGGCGCAACTACGGAATTCACGCAAACAGTCAAATCTATGCAAATTGAAGGCGAAGACATTGAATCCGCGCAATCGGGTCAAGCCATCGGATTAAAAGTCAAGGATCGAGTTCGGATAGGTGATACCATCTATCGCATCTAATGAAACTACCTTACAGATCACGCCAGCACCCTGCTCCATATATTCCTGAGATAAGGAGAGTATGTTTCATCGAATGTGAATGCCTAGTCCCCTCTTTAATGCCGATAGTGGCTCAAACCTATTGGACCTCTGAACTTTCTTGGAGGAGAATGAAGAAGATTAATAATCCACGCTCTCAACCCTACCTGTGATTGAAATGAATGCTAAAACCACAAAACCCGCAAGAAAACCGCTGAGCGGCCCTGCCAGCGCCATTATCTTAATTGAAGTCCTCCCCAAAGAACATCTCAACGTCTTACAAATCGTTAAAGGAGACCTTGAAAAAATTGACGGCGTCAAAGATGTCTGTGGCATTTTTGGCACCTGGGACCTCTCCGCCATCATCGAAGAAGAGTCCTTTGAAGCCCTCAAAACCAAAGTCATCGACGAAGTTCGCGCCGTGCCCGGCGTCGGCAAAACTGAAACCCTCCTCCGATTCCCACTTTAATGATAAACTAAAAGCCCCAGAGCATTTAGCCATAAGGACAACTCCCACGTACAAATCCACCACTCACTCTACCAAAAAAAAGAGAAAAGGGAGGACTGGCCTCTCAACAACTGACTACCTAGGAGCAGCGATGGATCACGCCAGCTTCATCTTCCATGTATTAATTCACCATATTTTCACCTACACGGCAAATCTTCATTTCAGAATGTGAAACTCATCTCAACCTTGCCTAATAGGCCACGATGAATTATTTTAGGCTTCAAATGCGAATTTCTTCACCTACCCTCACATGACGATACGCGACCCCAAAGTGTTCACGAAACATTCTGAGACTAAGTGGCGAACTATCATGTGGTGATAAGGCCACAATCTTGGGTTGTCGTTGTTTCAAGAGCGCAATATTTGCCTGCAACTCTTTCCTTGTAATAGGGTTCCATGGTTCTTTTCCTGTACCAAAATACGAATAGGGGCTCATTCCTGCAATTTCAATTGGACCACCTTCAACAGGGTAATGGAGTCCGCCAATTATACCATACAGCGGCTCATCAAATAGCGCTGCAACCCGGGCAAGAAGCTTAGGTAAGGTTTGATGTCCACAGCCCACAATTAGTACGATGCCTTTCTTATCCACATTAACGGCTAGTGCCTGTTCTGGTTCTATCCCGGAGCCTAAGAAAAACATAGCATTCGCTATACACCCAATAGTCGTAACACCGGGTCCGACAACTTGTGGATCCTTTGCATGAATGGACTTTATTCCAGGATACCTCATCGGTACAGGGGTGTACACTTTGACATGTGATAAATCAAGTTGTGTGCCACTTAGTGAAAACGTCTTCTTTTTTGTCCATTTGCCTCCTCCAGTATGATCCCCATGATTGTGAGAAATCACAATCGTGTCAATGCTACTCACTTCAATATCCAACTGCTTCATATTCTGCAAGAGTGGCGACGGGTCTTCTTGCCTTGGATTCAATCCCAAATCAAACAAAATCGTGTTCTCATCCGTTCGGATCAGATACGACACCCCTAGTTCCTTCCGTAAATTATCCTGACTTGCATGCCAATCTATCAACGGTAAAATCGACAAATGCTTTGTCGTGCCGACATCTGCTAACTTAGAATAGGTGCTCTGCTTCCACTCCTCCAATGCTTTTTGTTTCCCCTGACGAAACTTCTTCAATTCTTTCTCAAGCTTCGCATCCTCAAACAAATACTGCAATCTGACTTTCAATCCGGCTTCAGTTAAGGGGCCCAACAGCTGTTCGATAACAACCTGAGGTGGAACGAGGGTTTCATCCAAATCAAAGACCATACAACTCGTGATACCCTGCACCGGTTCAGGCATCGACGACGGCGGCATAACGAATCTAATAGCCTTACTCTTCGAAACGCGATCCTTCCACGATTCAATATACGCCTCCAACTCCTCTAGAGGCACTTCAACAAACACAATGAACCGCATAACCCATCCCACCTTAACAGGAACACCACGAAATAAAAACCCACTAGCCACAAAGACACCAGCGACCCAAAGAAAACACAAAACATCTCTAACAAAAAAGAGAGCGATACCTATTCCACCAGCAATAGCAATGATTGGAAAGCCCGGAATCTGAGGTGGTGGATTAAGTATTAACTCGATTCCGCTGACAATGAGGTTATCGAAGGCACTACCTTTGATTAAACCCATGTGAAAGGTCAAAAGCGCATCAATTTATACCCAAGAGACATAAGAAACGAACCTCAGCTTATTTCTTAATTGGAGTGAACTCAATGTTTGATGAAACAGGGTTTCGAACATATTTACAAGACCAAAAAACACCCGCCAATACGATGGCTCAATTTATTCGACTGGCCAAAGAATATTTTGACTATCTTCAGAAGTATCGGCAACACAGTGTCGACAACCAACAACCCGAGGACCTCCACACATTTTTCACCTGGCTGGACCCGCAATTTCGACGCCCAAGGATTAACCGCTACTTCTACGCGCTAAAATCCTATTACGGATTCACAGCAGACCAAGACCTCTATCACGCCGCCAACGAAATTCTCGGAATTATCTCGCTAGAGGCACTGAAACTCAAAGATTTCACCGGTGTCAATCCCCACGTCGCCAAAACCCTATCTGCACATAATATTCGAACCGCCGCCCAACTCCTCGCCAGCACCACAACCAAAGCCCAACGAGAGCAGCTCTCCAAAGAAACCAACATACCAGAAGCAACCATCCTAGAACTAGTAAAACTCAGCAATCTAGCCCGCATCCCAGGACTAAAACAAAAACGCGCCCGCCTCTTCTACGACGCTGGCCTAGACACCCTCGACAAAATCGCCACCTACGACAACCCTGACGACCTAGTGACCCTCTTCGCCGAATTTGTCGAACGCACACACTTTGACGGACGAGCAGTTTCACCCGCTGAAGCCCAATTCACCCTCGGCATGGCCCAATACCTCAAACCCATCACCGACTTCTAACACCCAACCTTCCTCGAAAAAAGCACACTCAACACCAAAAAAAGGGAGGCAAGCCTCCCAAAAAATCGACTACCTTCGAAGCACCGATGAATCACGCCAGCACCCTGCTCCATGTATTCTTTCGCTGTGACCGATTATTCGAGCAACCATACCGTAAAAAGCAGCAGTGCAGTAGTTGATAATTGAACAATAACATGTTGGAGTGTGGAGATTTTACCCAAAGAAGGCAATTTCGAAGCCGTGTATAAAGTCGTAATGCTTGGTGATCCGAACCCCGACCTCGATAAACTTGTCACCAAGGTCACAACAGGGAGATTCGAAGAGGAGCATCATCACACCCTTGGAATCGAGGTTCTCATCTATAACGTTACATTAGAAAACCAGCCGTTCAAAATATTCCTTTACAATTTAGTATGCAGTGACCAATTTGTAGAAGTTCGCACCCAATACTGCCAAGGAGCATCAGGGACCCTGTACCACTATAACATCGCCGAACCCCACTCCTTTGACCACCTCCCAGACCACCTCGCCTCAGTCCAATCCGCCGTGAACACACCAATTCCAGGTCTACTCATCGGCCACTGGCCCAACCCCACCCATCCCCGCCAAGTCACCACACCCCAAGGCCAACACTTCGCCAACCAACACCACCTCCGCTTCTACGAACTCACCCCTCACACCCCATCCCCCACAACCACCATCAAAACCGCCCTAAACAACCTCACCAAAGACATGAACAAACCCTTTCCACAAAAAACACACCCCTAACCCCCACACAAAAACCAACACCACCAAAAAGACAGAAACGGGAGGACAAGCCTCCCAACATTTGGTTACCTAGAAGCAGCGGTGGATCACGCCAGCGCCTTGCTCCATGTATTCTTTCGTAGTTACCCATATGTTCTCCATTCTCTGGACACTATTCAGGAAGATGGATGGCAAAAGAACACGCATGCCCACCACTAGCAATTGTGGTCAGTACTTCAACCTGGACCGGCTTATCCAGAATGCCTTCCCAAAGGGTCTTATACCATCCGGAGCCGCAATAACAAAAAGTCTTGGATATACGGTCTGTGGAAGCTTTGATCCAGCCACAGTGGCAGTAGGCTCGACGTTTCGACGCTGGGTCGGTTGCGGCTTCAAACTTCTGCGGTGCAAACGGAATTTTGGTCACATAGATAATGTTGCCCTTTCGTTCTGGATACTCATAATACGATAAGCCATTCCACGAAGTATCCGTGTGCATCAACTTCAACAATTCATCGATATCCCCATGTTTCTGATACGCACGTTTAAGCGTCTTGATCCGAGCCTCTGGAAACCGATGTGAGCAACATAGCAGGATTTCGCGGCGCGTTTCACTATCCGGCACGAGTGTATCAAGCCGCTCCATTGCCCCCTTGACCCACTCTGCTTTCCGCTTTGGACTACTCTGAGTCGAAACCGGACGCCCATCCTCTAGAACCTGGCTTTTAACAGAACCACCAACAAATCGCTCAAGCGCCGCTTTGAACTTTTTCAACCAGCCCATACCCACACAATACACAGACCCGTTTATAACCGCTTTCACTCCGCTCTCAAGCAGCCAACCTGAAATCCCCAACCATCAAAGAGGGGGGGAAGCAACATATCACAGCTGAAATGGCAACTGGAAATTGTAATGAAAGACATTAAATCAGAGTGCAACTTTCTCTTCAAGCTTGAAATTCATCGGAACCTATCCCAGAAAAAAGAGGTGGCAATGATGGCTCAATATGCGTTGGTACGTGAACCCGGAGCCCAATTTACTCGCTGCATTTCTTCCCACCCATTACACCATACCGTCAATGTTGCTCGAGCACGAACGCAACATGCAGCATATGTTAGCACATTAACAGAACTTGGTCTTGAAGTCATTCGATTACCTCCTGACAATACTCACCCTGATTCTTGTTTTATTGAAGATACCGCGGTCATCCACGCCGGCAAAGCCCTCATAACCCGCCTGGCCAAGAAAAGCCGTCGAGGTGAAGAAAATACCGTTGAAGAATTTCTTCAAGAGCATTTCCCCATTGAGCATATCAGAGCTCCAGGCACCCTCGAAGGAGGCGATGTGATTCATTTACCCACCCGAATAATTTGTGGGATTAGTCAGCGCACAAATCGCGCGGGTGTACACCAGATGCAGACCTATTTTGATGTGCCTGTCGATACTATTGTTGTCCCCCATCTCCTTCACCTGAAAAGCCATGTCACCTACCTGAACCATAACATCATGCTAGCGACATATCCCTATACAAAGCATCCTACCTTGTTGAAATTCGATACTCTAAAAGTCCCTAAAACCGAACGCTATGCAGCCAATACTCTTACCCTAGACGAGACCGTAATCATGCCCGCCGGATACCCTCAAACCCAACAACTTATCAAAGACACGGGTTTCGAGGTTATTACCCTGAATATGAGCGAATTCACCAAATGTGACGGCGCCCTTACTTGCCTCTCCCTTCTATTTTGAACTACCCCCACTTCATACACAGAGATTAAAGAAAAAGAGGAAAAGGGGGACAAGGCCCCCTACTGATGTGGTGATTTTGGCATAGATCACACTAATACAAATTGAAAAGTGTCAATCCAATCACTGTCGAAATACAGCCCAAGGGCATCGTACATTTGGAACCGAATTGTGTGTGGTCCTAGTCCGATGAGTTCAGCGAGTTCACCTTCCTTATAGGTGGCACCATACCGCCATTCCCACCACACAAATTTCTCACCAGTTTCGTGGTCTGTAACTAAGCAATGCCGCATCGGCGTCTTTTCAACAGCAATTTGTACTCCATCAATTAAGACGCAGTACATGTGACTGTCATATACTGCTCTTGCGGATTTATGGTCAGTGCATTCAGGTGGTTCAACGTATATGCCTACCGTCCCAATTGCCAGTGCTTCGTTTGAATCCAAATAGTTAATCCAATTTTCATCATACGGAATTCCACAGGTAAAGATGGTAATAACGCGTCCAGGTGGATCAAACGGTGCGGCAAAGTAAACATCCCAGAGCTTCGCCGGTCCTAGCCCAAACGGAGAAGGACGAGTAAATCGACGAACATCGCCATAACTAGCTGAAGCTACAGGCATCATTACAAGAGTGAGAACACACACGATTGCCAGCGAAATCACAATAGTTTTGCCTACTACTTTGGCAGAAGCCATTCTAATTGAATTCCTCCAAATTTACTCGTTGATTAATCAACAAGCGCCCTAAATTTCTAAGGGCACTATTTAACAACATGGTTCCTGAACAGGGAAGAAACTCGTTGAAAACCAGGCAACTATTGGCAGAAACAGACCTTCTAAAGGGCAGAAAAGGGAGGACGGAAAAAAGGGGGAGGTAAAACCTCCTGTGCTGAACCTGTGAAGGAGTGCTGTAGTTATGGTCCCGAGCTTCTTCGACGTAGAATGAAAACAACCACGATAAGGATGATGCCCGCCACTACGTCTCCTGCAATGGCTAGGGAAGCAGCGATGGTTCATGCCAACACCCTGCTCCATGTATTCCTTTTTCGTCACTCGTTTCCTAGTTTTGTGTGGTTTTAATCACCTTTTCCTGAGAACCATAACGCATATAAACGAACCAAAACCGGCGCTCCGCCTGAGGTGAATTCTCATGGTTTTTCAACCTGCAAGCATTCTCACCACCATCACAGGTGAGATTTTTGTTCAGCTTAAGCAACACCATCCAACCCTCAAACTGTGGACTGTTGTCGAGCGTAATGATGCATTGGCCACTTCGAATCAAATCTATTTCACTTTCGACGAATCTGCATATGGTTACATAGAACTCCTTTGTCGTCTAGCAGCCTATTCTCTCCAAGACCGACACATCTATGGGAAATTCTATGGTAAGGTCTCACACCTTCAACTCGATCCTGACCTCACCTTCCACGACCTGCAAACCACCCTCAAAGAAGTCGGCTTACACTGCCAATTCACCATCCATTTCAAACCCAACTTCACTCCCATCTTTCCTGGGCGTTGTGAAACCTGTGAACCCTACGAGATCGCAGCGAGCTCCGAAGAACTTAACCACCAATTCAACATCGAAAACGACCATCCCGCCTACACGCAATTCGCCCACCAACTCACCAAAGACGCGATTACATGGATTGAACACATCACACCCCTCCTCCGACACCAACCACCACTCGCAGAGGATTCACAATGACAACACCAAATGACCCTATCCCTGCGAAATGTCAATCATGTCCAATTTTTGCTCAACGCCAAACCACCCAACCCGGTATCAAAGCCACTTACCAACGCAAATTCGACATCGCCACTGAACTCGAAATCGTCTGTGCTTACTGCCACAACCAAGAAAGACCCCAAAGCAGCCTCCAACTCGGTAAACAATATGACTGCCCTCCCGACACCATCCAAAACATCATCCGCAGATACAACAAACCACTTCGCCCCCTCCGCGACGCCCAACTCATCCGACGAGGATCCAAAGCCCCCACCTTTCCCCTCTCCACCGAAGTCCCCCAACTCCTCACAAACCCCAATACAAAACCCTTCATCCCCCACCTAATCGCTATCATGCTCCTCACCGACGGCAACGCAGGCTACCGCCAAGGCCACCGCCCTTACATCACATTCACTAACAAAGCTGAATCCCTCCACGCCATCTTCGCCGACCTCATCCACTTCCACTACAACCAACCCCCATCCGCCTACTTCGAAAAATACTGGAGCAAAGCCAAAAAACAAGGATCCAGTGCCTT
>JABXGS010000057.1 GCA_016550425.1 archaeon | reverse complement strand
GATTTCGCTGAACAAGGATAGGAGTTCATCAAAGTCAATATCTGTTAGGTTGAAATCCTCAAAGCTGGCAAAGTCTAATCCTTGGTTGTGTATTGAATCAAACAGGATAACCGCTTTGGGATAGGTCACATTTATTATAAAAGGTAAAACGGATTGCCAGCCATCAGAAGCCTTCAAAACAAGGTTTCCGAAATACGGGCCTGCTTCAATGAATGTTGGGATGAAGATAGTAAATTGGAATTGATTACCTCCTACGATATTTGTTATGACATTCGGAGAAATCTCAGGAGGCGCCTCCCAACGGGTGATATTCCGGTCAATGGGAAAATTAAGAGCACTATCGTGAAAGGCTTCAATGGCAATTGAGAGGGTGTCATTCGGTGTGGTCGTTAGTAATGTGAAATTGTAGATAGCATAATCATTTGGAAAATCTAAAGTCATCGGACCAAATGGAAGATAGGTGGGAAGGAACATGCGTAAATGTGGAGGAGTACTTATGAAGACGTCACGGTAGAGGAGATTATCTAGGGGATACCTATCCGTGGGGATGGTTGGGATGATTAGATCAAAATCGATGGAAGGTGAGACAATCCATCCAGCAAAATAGATGTCTGTAACTTCGGGATTCCATTCAACACTAAGTGCTTGGAATTGAAATGGCATGAATATGCCCAATTGAAAATACCTGGCAAAAACTGCTCCACCCTGTGGTTGTGACCGGTTGGTAAAATATGCCGCCAGTGATTCGACTCCGGCATCTCCAATATTGAGAACCGTTACTGCGGTTTGATAATTGGTATCTGGTGTTCCCGTTCTTGGAATCGTAGGACGAATCATGCAAAGATCCGTTAATGGCGTTGAAACCGTTGAGTTCTCTGTGTACTGAATCCCATAGACTAAAGCAGTGAAATTCCGGCCAAAGCCAAGGGTCATTGAAACATTCACTGCTGGGTCACCTTCGGAAAGGTTGCCAAGACGCCATTGGGAACCAAAGCCTATGCCCTCATCACTAGAATGGGTAATTGTTCCTGAGAGGGTTTCGTTTTGAATATTATCGGCGACTTCGTCAAATGAACCGACTTGGTAATTCGTAAAAGGTGTTGATGCATTGATGCCAATGTACTGGTCGATTCGTGTGCTTTCATTTTCAGGTAAAACATCACCATAAACATGGAACAAATGCGAGGTCGTATTGTAGAAACCATTTTGAATGGAGGTGTTATTTGCACCACTGAAGAGATCAATATTCCATTGGCTATACACTCGAATATTAGTGATTTTCTCAGTTCCGACGTTGAGTAGAAAAAAGGTAATACGAAATGCATTGGCTGAAGGGCTAGAAGTAACCTGCCAGGTTTCAACACGAGGAATAATAAGTAAGTCGTTATATGAGAGGATTCCCGTAGCACGGACATAATTTCCGTAGGGAAGACCTGTCCAGTGAAATTCCTGTTCAACATCCAGAAAAGTGAAGGGGATGGGATCACTGTCATTTACAGCAAGATGGAATAATCCGAACAGCATATGGAACAGTGACATATTCGTAATTGTACTCAGTACGAGTGCCCCTATGGCTGTTGAATATCCACTTAAAAGAAGAGTCACATTTTCTCCCGGCGCTTCGCTGATAAGCATCCCATAATAGGGAAGCCCTATTCCAACACTACGGGCACGAAACTCAGCAGGAAAGGGATTGTGTAATACTGTTAACTCATCATGGGCTTTGGAAGTGTTCAGGAGCCCAGTTCCTTCGATATTTGGGCCTAATCCTAGCGCTCGAGCTCCTTTCCTAATACTAATGCCAAGTGCTTCAGGTGTGGCGAATCGGCTTCCTTCAAGTAATAGACAAGCTGCTCCAGCAGCAATTGATGCAGAGGCAGCTGTTGTACTTGCCAGAGTGTAATTCTCATTGATTTGAACCCCAAAGCTTCCTCCTCCAAGGAAATCCAAGTCCTCAGGAGCGAGGTCAATTGAAATGTTACCAATCTCAGTTGGAAGAATATTATACAATGACGAGGAAATAATGTCAACACCTGGTGCAATAACATCCGGTTTAGTTCGAAAATCGAAGGTGGGTCCCCGACTACTAAAATCTGGGACCACTCCTGTCACGGGATCATAAGCACCAACTGTGAGGGCGGACAATGATTCTCCAGGTGACATAATTGTCAGATGATTTGGTCCTTGGTCTCCTGCTGCACAGACCACGAGGACACCTTGTGCAGTTGCTATTCTCACAGCCTCTGATAAGGGATCTCCTGGTAAACCAAAAGTTGAGAAGGGTAATAAAATAATGTCTGCCCCATTTGTGATGCTCCACTCAATTCCACGAATAATCCACGAAGAATACCCTGTTCCATCACCAAGAAGGACTTTAGCACTCATAAGATGGCTTCCAGGTGCAATACCCGTATAATTTCCACCTGATGCAAATCCTGTTCCAGCGACAAGCCCCGCACAATACGTGCCATGACCATTCAAATCGAATGGAAAGGGATCACCTTCCGTGAATGCGACTTGTGCTAAAACTTTGGGGTCATTAGTAGTTTCATTATCGTCCATATCGTCAAGATCAGGGTGTGTGGTGTCAATTCCGGTATCTAAAATCGCAACGACGGTATCCGACCCATTCAACCCTAGGTCATAAAGGCTGGTGGCACTAATTGTGTCTTTGGGGTGAATATATCCATTAGGCGCTCTGATGGTTGTTGAGAGCGTGGTTTGAGGAAGATCCAATTGGACTTGGATATCTGTCCAGATTTTTTGGATGTAGGGTAATCCAGCGATGTTTTCCAATTCGCCGACAGTCGTTTGAAATGATATTGCGTGGATTAATTTGTGATAAGCTTTGATTCTTGATCTAGATGCCGTTTGTAAAATCGCTCGCTGTGTGGTTTTCCAATCAGCTTCCTCTGCCAAGTGAGCGATTGCATCTATCGATAAGTTGGAGTCTTCAGAGGAATATAGAAGCTTAAGCAGGGGTTCGGAAAGTTTGGATTCAATTGGTAAAGCATCAGAATGGGCTTGAAAGCTAGAAAGGGACAACTGGTATGCTGAGAACAGAATGGTCATTAAGAACATTGAAATGGTAAGAGTAGTTGAAATGGCTCGAATGGTACGATGATTCTGATGCTTCACACGTTGCACGCTAGCTTACACCTCCATTTGGCGTCCAGTTATGAGAATGAAGTAATCTGTCATATCAACGCCCATTTTTGGTTTCACACTCTTGATTTGGACGTTTTGGGCTTGTAGCGCTCGAACAACGCGTTCAGACATTTCGATTAAGGGAATCTCAGAAAATACTTTGATGAGTTCCCCTCGCTCTAAGACGTGAATAATATCCTTCACATCTTTGAGTAAGGCTGCAATTCCAGGTCGTGGCTGTTGAAGAATGATACCTACTGCATAGCCTTTCCCAGGAAGTGACGCTTTGAGTTCAGCAGGGCTGCCATAAGCGACCAAGCTACGTTCTTTCATGAATACAGCCACTGTGTCACAATATTCCGCCTCTCCTGGATAATGCGTAACCACAATCATGCTGGTGCCATATTCTTGGTTTAGATAATCAAGATATTCCCATAACTCACTACGCATATCCGGATCCAAACCTGAGGTAGGTTCATCGAGGATTAACAGTTGTGGTCGATGAACCATTGAAATCGAAATAGACGCACGGCGCTTTTCTCCTCCCGATAAGGTTCGGACACTTTGATTCCCCTTTTCAAAAATCCCCATTTCCCGTAGGAGAACCTTTCCCCTCCGAACTAGCTCTTGTTCAGGAATTCCATACTGCTTACCAAATTCCACAATATTTTCTAGTGGTGTAAAATTCTGATACATGTATCCCAGATCCTGAGGGACAAAGCCAAAGATAGGTTTAACCTGTTTGCGTTGCGTTGACACTATTCCGCCAATTACGACTTGACCTCGCGTGGGGATAATATCACCAATGAGCGCACGGATAGTGGTTGATTTTCCTGATCCTGATTCACCAATTATCCCCATGATTTTTCCACTGGGGAGCTTAAACGTGACATCACGAATGATATCGAAGTTGTTGTCAACCGTAACCGTTAGGTTCTCTGCTACAATGACATTTTCTACTTTCCCACGGGTTCGGGCATATGCTGGAGTAAACAACATTTTCTGTGCTAGCACATCAGGAACAATACTGATTAGTTCCCGAAAGATTTCTGGCGCGGTTTCCCGCCCTCCGATGGTATAGACTTGCGCTGATCTTTCCGACGCACTTGAAGGAGGTCTAGTACGTAATTCAAGTAGTCCAACGCGGAGTCGTTCCATTCGGGCATTGGTCACCGTCCCCTCGATAAAGACCTCGGCCTCATCCTTTCCAATTCCCCAGATTTTTGCATCCACCTCAGTGTAATCAAGCAAATCCTGAATGCGTTTCACAGCATGATCAATCTCTTCGCCATCATAGTAGAAGTCATCATGGATATTACGACGAAGCCAATTCATAAGGACTAATTGTTTAGCTACGATTTCTTCGCGTTCCGTTCTTTCTGAACCAACTGTTATCACCGATCCAACTAACTCTTCTGGTCCCTCCTGAACAGAACTCACAAGGATAGCAATTCGTTGTCGTCGGCCTCGACGAACAATGTTTAGAACTCGCCCTTCAACAATAACCTCCTTGTTACTAAGTCTAACTTGACCCTTAACTTGAGCGTGGATTTCTCGGTCATTACGCTCCTCAATCCAATCTAACGCATCATCAAATCGAGAACCTGCAAAATAATTCTTTTCCACGAAAACCGGTATGTCATTTAACTGTTCCATTGCGATTAACACCCCTCAGATTTAAGCAAGGGTTCGCTTCCTCCATAAGACGAGAATAGCAATCAGGGTACCCCCAATGATAAATATGAGAATGCGGACAAGATCCTCCCACCCTGCAATCAAGGGAAGCCCTTTGAAGGCTGTTTCTTGAATTAACCGCATGCCTAGGTTCATAGGAAGAAATTCCGAAATGATTCCTACGTCAATGAACATTCCGCTTAAAATCATCATGCCTAACAGCAAGAAGAGAAATCCTTGATTTGCTTGAAGCCTTGAAGTAGAGAATGAAGAGATTACCACACCGGACACAGCTCCAGCTAGCGCCATCAAACTCACAACAATTCCCAAGGTTAACAAATCAGTTCGGAGATTCAGCTGGAATCCGACAATCCATAAGATTAGAAGCAACAATCCCTGAATCATTCCAATAATCGTATACGCAGCAATCTTCCCAAGAACCACTTCCACTTTACTCGTTGGAGTAAGCAGCATCCGTCGAAGTGGAATATCACCAACAATCGATTGACAAGAAATCAACGCGATAGCCATAAAGATACAAAAAACAACCAAGAACGCGCCTACCTGTATTGCTAGGACATCACCTTCGGGCACAAATTCGACCTGAGGAACAGTGAGAATATCACTTCGGATCCACCCCAATTTCTCCCGAAATAACAACGAAGCCGCTGTTACCGAAACAATAGCCTCCCCCTGACCTCGCAACTGGGTGTTACTCGTATGCACATCAACAAATGTTGGTAAATTCATCGAAAGCGCATGCTCAAACCCATCCGGAATCACAACATACGCATCCACCTCATTGAAAAATAACGCATTATACGCATCCGACGAATTATCATACTCAACCACCGTCACCCCATCAAGACTCGCAAGCGTCGCCGTAAAATTCTCCGATAAATCCAACCCCGGATATGTATCCGTCGTATCCAAATCCACCACTCCAAACACCATCGGCACCGTCTCCGCCTGAATATCATTCTGTTGAATCGCCAACGCAAGAGTGCCAATAGTCAACACAGGCAAAAGAAAGACTAAGAGCATGGCGGTGCGGTCTTTGATGATGGTTTGAATTTCCTTACGAGTTAGCGAGATGATTCGTCTAAGTGGTTCGAGGGAACTCATAGCATTCAATCCCGGCTTGATTAACCGAATACTCCATAAAGATTTTTGGTTAAGACAGGGTTTCGCCCAAAGGTTTTTTTGCTATCTTTCAAAGGGTCAGTATAGCGGCACCTTTCCTCTAGTAATAGACTAGCATGGCAGGTAGTAATTATGCGGGACAAACAACCGCCAAGCAAACAAGCAGACGTTGTTGCCTGGGCGAAGCGATGGCAACCTAAGTGGCAGACCCGCATTACTTTTCCTCAAAACCCTTTTCTGGTGAATCTCTTTGACTTCGTGAATCGGACTGATGATCTTGACGTAACGATACTTACTGGGAATCATCGATTACTTCTGCGGTTTGATCATGCTTATGATCCGGAAGGATTTCAGTATTCGATGCAACTTCCGGACCTAGAGGCTTCAATTGAAATCGTACCTTACAAACCCGATTATGGGGTGTTAAAGAAACGCACCTTCATGAGTCGAGCAAAGGAATTTGATCGATTTGCCCAGAATGAGCTAATGCGTATGCAAGCCGAACAGAAGGGCAAGCAAATTCGTACTCTAGAAGAGGTCATGCAACTCTTGGATTTCTCCAAAGAAGTCATTGATATTACATGCGAAACCCTCTTTGGAAACCCTGATCCCTCAAAGTATCGATATCTCAATAATCCCGTGTCATTTCTCAATCTCCAAAATGGTTGGATTGTGGTTCCCAACGAGTCCACTACAATCAAATTGAACCTTGGAGTCGAATATGAGCATGTGTTTCGTCTTTCCTATCGATTTGATGCGAAAGAAGGTCCGGTAGTTGAAAATTATCAGAAATACGAAACCGCCCTGCAACGCTTGTCCGCCCAAACCATTCGCCGTGTCTTTTCAAACCTAGGGACGTACACTTCCATAATTCATAATCCATTCTTTAGTGATATCAGCCAACGATTTCCCGTCCGGTATGTGGCTTTGAATAATGGTTTGTTGGTTGCATCTTTAGGCGAAGGATCGGATTGGGAGAAGGGGATCTTCGAATTCTACAAGCCCGTGGAGAGGAAAGAACGCTTATTTGGTTTGTTAGAGACCGAATAATCCGCCCAAGACCAGTTATATCTCGCTTGATCGGTTATAGGCATCTTCTATTCTGATGATATCGCCCCACATTTGAGTACTCACTTCAAGGATGAGTGTGTCTTCAAGGGGATGGAATTGATGATGGATTCCCGGAGGAATATGCACTGTTTGGCCTGCTTCCAATACTTCATTCTTGTCACCGTAAACAAGGCGGATTCGCCCCGAAATGATATAGAAGATTTCATCCTTTTTGGTGTGATAATGCAATGAGCTAGATTTGCCCTTGAAGAAAAAGAGTTCCTTAAGATTTAAACCACGGAATGCCCCGACTGGGCGTTCATATCCCCACGGTTTCTCTTTTCTATCACCGAAGGGAACCCCACCTTGATTCCCCATATCATGCATTCGCTCCCAAATACTCTATAGTTTCAGGTGTCACATTCCCTCGTTAATAATACGATCTATAATCTTCTGTAATTTTTCATCATCCTTTATGCGTTCAGGTCTCCAAAATCGACCTTCATGGATCCGCTCAGGTTCATCAAGTATCTCGGCCATGGCAACTCCTAAGGACTTAGCAGCGCGAGCATCTAATCTAGCACATTGTCCAAAATAATCGCAATTTTTCACTGTGCAGACACTCCCAACATCTAAACGATAAACACCGGGTTGAAGCGGAATTGCTTTGACCTGCATGGGGCAGGTGGTTGTATCATCGGAGAATATGCGGATGCCGTTTTCCTTATCGATGATTTTCATTTTCGTCCCGATGATTCGACGAGCACCTTGTTCAATTTCTTGAAGGGTTGCAACAACAACTAAATCGCCGAATTCGCCTTTTGTTGGTTTCTTTGTCATCAGGCGTCTCATCCACGTTACTTAGTCACTAGCCTAGCTAGTGTTATCTTCCTAAGTTTCATCGCCTTATATGCCTTTACTTCACTTGAAACCGTTTCAAGGCTAATTTCCAAGGTATAAGAGAAGGCAAAGCAGGAACATCATGCCACCAAATAAGACTAAAACAACGGCAAGCTCGATCGTGAACAAGGCTCCCAATGGAGTCCCGATAATGAGTGGCGGATAAATGAAAAGTAGAATGAGTACGATGAGAAATATAATCCCAATTAATAGTCCACGACGCCGTCGGTTGAACAGCATGATTTGCTTCACCAAACGAGTATTCAACGTCACAGTCTTTAGCCCGTTCCTTTAAGCCTTTCGTCAATGTCAAAAAATCAAAGACAAAAAGGAGTCACGAAACCATTCATATTAGCAAACCTTTTGAGACGATTGTTTGTAGAGGACCTAGCCAGGCATTTGGGTGCAACTGCTGTGTTTCTCACAACAATCTCGATTGCGGCGATTCTAACCTTAGTGAGTGGTATCTTATCAGGCATTGGTCATTCAATCCAACGGTTTGGGCTTGATAGACTCCCAGAGTTGACACCACGAGCATTCTACCAACGACACATCCATCTTATCTTCGCCATTTTTACTACTCCCATCTGGCTATTCGGGGCCATACTTGCTGTGTCCGGCGCACTCATGCGATGGCAAGCTTTCTCGCTGGGGGATGTAATCTTTCTCAAACCTTTAACCAACATCAACATTCTTATCGTCATTATTGTTGGGGTTCTTTTTCTAGGGGAGCTAATACGACGTGTTGAATGGATAGGAATTGCAGCGCTTCTAATAGGGGTCTTTACACTGAGTCTTTTTGCCCAAGAACGCATAATTGATACATACAATGTGTTTTGGTACTCCTTATCCACCGTAGTATGCGTCATTCTTGTTATCTTCTTTGTACTAATTGGGTCCCGGGAAACCCGTACTCCACGTGAAAAAGAGTTATTCTTTGCTTTAGGTTCAGGAATCCTCTACGGAATCGCAACAATCTATCTGAAAGCAATGACAATTGAGGTCATCCAAGTTCTGGGCTATTTTAGTGTTCTTGACATCCTTTCCCTCATTGTCTTAATTAGTCGTCCCTCGTTCTGGCTTTACCTTATCAGCTCCATAATTGCATATTTTCTTCTCCAATGTGCGTATTCACGACGCCGGGTTTCAGTCGCCTTTCCTGTTAATAACTCACTTTCCACCGTCATACCACTCATCATTGCCACACTCGTATTTGGTGACTCGCTACTTATCCTCATCAATGGAATAATCCTTTTCCCACTTTCCTACCTGCCCATCATTGGCATTCTTGCAATTCTTATTGGCATTATACTTCTTCGCCGCTTCCAAGGTAGCCTATCCTCAACGCTTCTAGAAAAAACCTCGGTTGACGTTTCACCATCAGAGGAAACTATTAAAGGACTCTCATCTCGAGCTCAATACTTGCTGGGTTCCAACATCAAACAATTGGTGAAATCATAATGGACCAGTTTATTTCACAACTAGATGAAGCCCACAAGTCAGGTTATGAATTAGTGAAAAGAGGGCCTATCCTACTCAAACGATCCGACATCAATTCTGTCATGCCTAATGCCGGGACAATCATGAATGATCGGCGTATCCGCGAGTCATTAGACACAAGCATCGAGCTTCGGCAACTTGGTGCTTTTGCAATTACAGAAGGTGCTCATCAGTCACGTATAGGAAAATCTGATTTCTATCCCACGCTGGAGCATAGCAATGTGATGAATCGCCTCCTCAAAGATAATCATCCAGGTGCTTATGATGACTGGGAGTATATCTTTGATGAAACCTGTTGGGGCCTTTCTCAATATAGTCTTCTAACCAAAGGACGAAATGTCCTGAGTAACAATCTTCGGTTCGCTCCATGGGAACTTCGTGTTCCTTCCAAACTCAGTGAGATTCCACCAATTCAACTAATAGAAAAACTACAGAAATCAGGACACAAAATCGGATATGTCCAAGATGCGTTTGCATCTGCTCATAGGGGTGGAAAAGGGAAAGACACCTCCATGTTTGCTCTCCCCGCTTTTCTCAAGGAACGTCAAATTCCCGTATTCCCCTCAAAGCATTTTGTCGATGAAATGCGAAAATACGCCAAAATTCATGAGCTAATATGCCAGGCAAAACGTGTCGTCATAGCTTTGTTTGGTGCAAAAATCAAGGACTATATCGATGTATTATCCCTCTACCAACGGAGGGATAACACTGAATTCCTTGCCGGTTCGCTCCTAAGCCTTATTTTCCTAAAAGCTCAAAATCCAAGTATCTCATTAGGGGCCAACGAAGATCAATTTTTCAAAGATATCGGTCAAAGTGAACTTGACCAATTCAAAGCCCGTTACATTCCAGAACGGGTTCATTTGGCGCAGGATCTACTCCTCACCAAAGATGATCAACTCATAAGTCAGAATATCGACTTGAATACAAATATCCAAGATGTTATCCAAGGAATTGGCCCATCAACAGCTCGAACCTTTGCTGACATCGTTCGCGGTGCACAACTTTTAATCGTCAATGGGTGTCCCTGCAATATCAATCGATTTGATGAATTCGGTAACTCTTTTACTGATTTTCTACGGCAAGTCCGTAAACAAAATGGGAACCTAACCATCTATGAATGTGGTGGGGACGCGATTACTGCCATTAAGCTCACTCAAGTTCAAACAGATGTTAGTTCCACCGCAGGAAAACTCGGTCTTCTGGCTCCTATGATCGAAACTAGAGAAGACTTGGAACTGTTTGCGCCATCAATAATCCCATTGATTTCGACTGAATGATATTCGTTGAAAAATAATGCTCAAGTCTACTCCATTTTCTACTAGGTTGTAGAACGCCCACAATGACTACAGTAGGTGGCATTTGGTGGTAATGGGGCTCCGCAATGCCAACAAAAACCTGATTGAACAGGTTCTGCTGGAGGGCTGCGGTCCTTAGTCGATAAAGGATAAGTTGGGCTCATTTGGTTTTCTTGTGGTGATTCAGGTGGAGTCCATAAGGTTTCTTGACCTTGTCCTTTTCGTCGCTGTATGAGCCAGCAGATAAGAAATACAATAGCAAGAATTACCGCTGCTGCTATGATAACCCAAATAATAAGTCCAAATCCCGTCACGGCAAAGGAATAGTAAGCACCCTCATTATCATCAATCACTTGGCGTCCTCCTGCATCAGTCACCGAAATATAATAGACTACGCTAACGCCTGGAAGAAAAGTTCCCATTGCACCTTGCCATTCAGTTCCACTGACTAAAGCCATGTCAATATGGTACCACCGAGTATCACCTTGACGCTGAAAGAATATCGTTGCATTGACAATCCACGTATCATCAGTAATATCACACCGGACAATCACTGAGTCACCAAATCCAGGAACGTCAGGACTATGACTCACTCCACCAATAATAGGATCTTCCAAATCGACAACAAAGTCCGAAGTGATAGATAATCTACGACCGGATCCAGATAATACCATGACTAAGGTTGCGTTATGAGCACCAGAAGAAAGTCCAGTAATATTGTGGCTCGTCACTGATCCCGAGTATTCTAACACGCCATCAATGTATAATTCGTAGTGGTCAATCCCAGGGCCAGCTGCGCTGCCTGTCCACACTACAGTCATATTCGGTGAAAGAATTGCAGCACCAGGTGTGGGATTTATGAATTCCATGAAGGCTCGAAGAACTGAGATATTGTATGATTGTCCTACAGTATTCTCCACGACCATTGAAAACTGCCCTGTCGAGGAGACGTAAGTATTGACCTCGCCTAACCCGATATCGAAAGCGCCATCATCAACCTGTAACGTTCCAGGGTGGGAATCTATTACTTTGACAATTCCTTCTCCGGTGTCTAGAGACTCATCGATATAGGTCACAACTACACCCTCGCCGCCTGCACCGGGCCAAGGTAGCGAAGCATCATAGCCAATTTTTCGGCGAACCTCGATGAGATAGTATTGCTCTGACGTGACATTGATTCGAACCAGATGCGTCCCAGAGGTACTAAATTCAAGTGGATCTATGACTCCCGTATAATCAGTGAGTACTTCAACGGTTGTACTTGCATTGACCCAACCGAGCTGGGATTTACACCATCCCATCATATGTGATGGTTGGTCACCTAAGTTCATAGGTCCATTCCATGAGCCGCTCGCCATCAATCCCCAATGACCAACGTAAATATTACCTGAATATGATGTATCATAGAGATCAGGTAGGCCTAAGTCATGACCAAATTCATGGGCAAGTACTCCCACAAAGGACGGATCCCCGATAGTGCTTTCCTCAGGGCTGACTGAAGCACGGCGAATATAGACACCATCATCGGTGAGTATGTTAAGGTTCCACCATTCACTGGACCAATAGTCTTTCCAGTCATGACTCAGTTCTTGGCCTTGCCCAGCATGAATGATTGTTACACCATCATAATTGCTAAAATCAACAACTGGGTCAGCCAAGGCAATCGAATCAGATACTAACTCATGTCTCGGATCACTTGGAAAAGATGTACCATCTACATAATATTCTCGATTATTTGGCAAAAGTAGCCACGCAGTCGCGTCACCTGAAACTTGAAGATTTCCGTATGACACTTCATCGAT
>JABXGS010000007.1 GCA_016550425.1 archaeon | reverse complement strand
TATGGGTTCTGGTTGTTCAGGAAACCCACATTTCATGTAGCCACTACCCAGGTCAATGATAAGGTTGGCTTGGGTATTATTCACAAACCAAACCTAGGATACATATTTGAAAATAGTTTCTATTCGAAAGCTAATGTCTAGAGATTTCTCGAAATTATTAGGTGGTACGGGGAAAAAGAACCATGCAGAAAGCAGCTTAAGGTGGTCTATGCAGAGTTGCGGCACCTGACCACGCGTTGGTCAATGCATCCTCGAGTGCGTAAACATTAATGGGAAGATGTGGAAGGCGACGTTTGAGTTCGTATTCGAACCGTTCACGGAGTCCAAGGAAGAGGGATCCACCTCCCGTGAGTACAATATCATTTGATAGTTCTCGGCGGATGGTCATATCAGCCTGCTCAATACAATTCACCACAGCATCTATCAGCCCCATATCACCAATCCCAATGAGTGAAGGGTCGAACAGGACTTCTGGTGCTTTCCAAGTAACCGAGCCCAGAGGAACTTTTAGATCTTTACGTCGATAATGCCATTCACGCGGCGTTTTCTTGATTTTAGGATTAGGACGAACCTGACAGAAATTACGTTTAATATACTCGATGGCTTTGGTGTCTGTTGCAATTTTGGCATAGTCAGAGTACTTTGCTGAATTCTTTGCTTTTTCCTCGAATAGGCGCCGTAAAGCTGCAGTCACATAGAGACTTCCTGTTACGGTATCAACTACATGTTCCCGTAGGAGAAATCCTTGGTAAATGGGCGTTATAATCGAAATCGTGTGCCCAATATCTACGACTGTTCCTGTATGTTTTCCAAGGAATAGGAGTGTGAGAACTTGTTGATAAGCTGCAAGGAGTTTCCGGCATCCAAGTTTTTCTCGAAGTCCATCACACACATCATAGATACGATTTTGCTCGACTGTAGAAAAAACGAGGAGTTGGAGTTCAGTTGCAACCCGTTGGAACCCTCCAATCGCTACCCGGTTAAATACATCCAGAATGAGAGGGGCTAGAATCTCACTATCTGGAAGACTTCCATTTTCGAGGGGATAGAATTTACCAATTCGTGTTGGGTCAAGTGTAGTAAGATAGGGGTCACCCTTATTCTTTTCAGGATCTTTCAGGTATGCAGGAATTATCTTGGGAAGAGCATCATCAGGATGGCCATATTTGAGATAGCCCGTGCCTAAATCGATAATAAGGGGATTCTGCATGAGGGTTCCTCAGTTCCTTTAAGATACGGAAATGATTAGGGTCGGGTAAGTAACGTTGAGTATGGTAATGTGGGGTCAATGAAGTTAAATGTAACTTTAGGAAGTTCCACATCGAGAATTTGTGTCAACCGACTCATCCCAGGTGATTCGGTGAAACTCTGAGGGAGGGCAACAAGTTTTATTTTTAATTGGCTAGCCTGAATTGCTAGTTCATGAGTAAGATGTCCTGTGAGATAGGTATCATATCCGCGTTGCCTTGCTAGATGTAGCCAGTGAGAGTTAATTCCATCACCAGAGACGATTACGAGCCGATTCACTTCATCATCAAGATTCCCAACATAATTGATTGATGGAACATTTAGCCGTTTTGTGACATATTGAATTAACATCTTGAGATTCATTTCTTTGGGAACTTCACATGCGCGTCCGAGTGGATGAATTCCACCTAAAAGAGGAACTTTGAACACATCGAAAACATCGAATCCAAGCGTATGTGCTAGCACATCGTTCATTCCTCCGTCAACCATGGCCCAATTATAATGGGTGACATAGACTGTCATTTTATGTTTTAGTAGATGCTGCAGTAGCAGTTGGGGAACCCCTGTTAATGTGTGGGTCGATCGTGGAAAGGGAGAGCGATGTGTAATGAGGAAGTTGGCTTTGTGCTCGTTGGCTTTAACGATGACAGGAAGTGTGATATCTACACAGACATCAACGGCATTAATCCGTACACGTCGTTGCTTTGATTCATCATTGACGCCAAGAATCACGCCATCGACATCGTCCTGTGGCACATACATTGCTGGTGCTAGTTTTCTAATATGCGAAATAATATCCCATAGAGTCGTCATGAAAACACAACTTCGGCTGTGATTATACCCAAGAGAACTAATCTAGATTTTTAGTCTTTTGTGGGGTCTGCGATACAATAATTTCAAAGACTTTATAATCCCTCTTCGCTAGGCAACGCGAGGAGAACCAAGAACGTGCCCCCTCAAAAGAAACACAAGGAAATTAGTCGTGAAGAGGTTGCTGCAGAAGTCCTCTCACTTTGGAACGAAGAAGCTCAATCCCTTCGTGGGGCAATGGGTCAAATTGCTAGGAAATGGGATATTACGGATTGGCGAATTCGAACTGCCATTCATAGTCTAGTCTTTGAATCGGTTCGTCGTTTGAACACAATTGATTTCCTTCTTGATCAAGTTCTAAAGAAAACCCAGATTGCAGAGATTGACTCCTTTATCGGCAATACATTGCGAGTAGCTACTTATCTTATTCACTTCACAGATACACCTCCAGCTCTTGCCACAAATGAAGCCGTTGCAACCATTAAACGTCGAAAAAACAAACGACTGGCTGGTTTTGTCAACGCTGTTTTACGAAAAATGCAGAAGACTAACTTTGCTAAAGTTATAACCGCATTTCATGATATGGGATTAGAAGAGCTTGAATATTCGATTCCTCGATGGTTATTCGAATACATGACACGAATTCTTGGACCAGACGAAGCAAAGAAGTTCTTTTCAACAAGTCTTCAAAACCCTTCGGTCTATGTTCGTGTTAATACATTGATTCAACCACACAATCAGACATTAAAGGAGCTTGAACAAGCTGAGTTCCTTTGCACTCCCATTGAAAAGCTCCCAGAAATGTTGAAGCTCCAACGGGGGAACGTTCCGGTTACACAAACAGAGGTATATGCCCAACATGGCGTTTACCTTCAAAGCCTAGCCAGTGGGTTAGTATCACATATTGTTGATCCAAGTCCTGCTGAAATTGTAATTGACTTATGTGCAGCACCAGGGAGTAAGGCCTCACATCTTGCTCAGCTGATGAAGAATCAGGGGAACATACTTGCCTTGGATAATATGCCGTTACGTGTTGAAGAAATGACCCGGAACCTTGGACGGCTAGGTGTAAGGAATACCCACGTAATATTTGCTAATAGCCTTAAGCTTCCTTTTCGGACCAATTTTTCGAGTAAGTATGTTTTGGTCGATCCCCCATGTAGCAATACCGGTGTGATTCAAACACGCCCGGAAGTCAAATGGACCATGAGCCCCGAAAAAATTCGTCGTCTCAACCGGGTTCAAGCTAGTCTACTAGAAATGGGAAGCAAGTTGGTTGAACCAGGAGGATTTTTGGTGTATTCAACCTGTTCTTTGACTCTGGACGAAAATGAGCACCTCATCCGAGATTTTCTTGATGCCAATATAGGCTTTAGTTTAGTGCCTTCGCAGCCTTGGCTAGGGATAGCGGGATTTGAGGGAATGACAGAATGCCAACGTCTATTTCCACATCGTGAAGATACTGAAGGTTTTTTCATTGCTAAACTCCAACGTGAGCCAATACCTTTTGATTAGTAGCAAAGCTGTTTTCTAAATGAAGATTGGCCACATCGACATCTGTTTCGGTAATGACAATTGCCGGAATGGTTTCTCTTTGGAAGCGTCATTTACGAACTGAGCAAGGGAACCGACTGTCATTGGTTTCTTGTAGGATTTTTTCGCTGTTGATTTTTCACGAAGCGTTACTGGAAAGTCCTTAGCTTTCATCTCGTTATCACCGATAACAGCAAGAAAGGGAACCCACTGTTGTCCAGCATTTCTAACTTTCCAGCCTATGGTTTTTCCGCGATCATCAAGAACTGCCCGAACATTCCGTGACCGGAGTTGATCGACAATTTCACTGGCATAGGCTTTATGACGATCTGCTATGGGCGCAATAACGACTTGGACCGGTGAGAGCCAAAGCGGTAACATGGGAAGTTGTCCCTCTTGTTGCCGTTTTGCAGCACTTTCGAGTAGCCCGTACACTAGCCTTTCAAGACTCCCTATGCTGGTGTGGACAATGATGCAGCCCACATCCTCCCCGTTCTCATTCACGTAAGTAATTCCATAACGTTCTGCATCAGTGACATCGAGTTGAACTGTACTCAGTTGTCCCGAACCCTCTGCAGCATCCACAAACTGAAATTCGTTCTTCACGTTCCAGTAATGCGTCATTTCCGGTAATAACTCGACAAGGATGGCACGTTTCAGATCCTTAGCGAGCATAATGAGTAAGTCTTTGGTCTGTTCATAATATTCTTCGACTATCCGGAAAACCAGCAGATAATCGATACCAAGACCGTGAATTAGAGTATCATAATTCTTGGTAATCATTGCGAATTCCTGTTTACCCTGTTCATAGTCCGCGCAGAAACAATGAATATCCGGCATAGTAAACGCTCGTAATCTTCGAAGACCCACACATTCACCCCGTTTTTCTAGCCGGAATGAAGGAGAGAGTTCAAAAATCCGAACCGGAAGCTGTCGATGGGACATTTGCGTGTTTTTCATCGTCGAAAATAGACCAAAATCGCCAGCAAAGCGTAATAAGAGCTCCTTGTCTTTACTTAATTTAATGCGGTAATCTTTTTCCAAGAATTTCTCTGCCTGCTCGGCAATATCTTTCTGGCTAATCCGATACATCAAGGGGGTTTCAATTCGCATGGCCCCAATCATATCTACTGCAATCGTATGGACATAATCTTCCAATAACTCCTTCAAGAGCGCTCCTTTGGGATAGAATTTGAAGTGTCCCACATCAGAAGCAGGTTCGTAATCGATGAGTTCCAATTGCCGCATAATGCGAATATGGGGTGGTTCCCCTTTGGCGGCTCGACCAAGTTCTTCTGTCTCGATAAAGGTGCGAAGTTCTCCTTTGACAGCCACCTGACTATCTAAATCGTCTAAATCGAGAGGTTTTTCGACGCCTTTTGAGTCAATGATTAAGTACTTAGCCAAAGCTAACGCCTTCCTATACAATATACCGTGTACTCGCCAAATCTCGTTTCAATAGGGATAAAAGTTTCTCTAGACGACCGAGAATGGAAATGGAGATAACGACAATGACACCATCTCTTGTTCAGGAAAAAAGCCAACAAGCTCTCAACCTCCTCAAGAAACTCGATTTCGATACATGGATGATATGGGTTCGAGAAACAAAACAGATGGCTGATCCTGTACTATCGCTTGTGCTGGGAATCGACCTCGTATGGCAGTCAGCATTAATTTTTACTCAAACTGGACAACGTATCGCAATTGTAGGCAACTTCGATGCAGATGGTCTAAGACCGCTAGGAGTCTTCGATAAGATTATTCCGTATACACAAGACATTCGAGAAACACTTCGAAATGAGCTTGAGGCTCTTTCCCCAAAGAAAATCGGTCTAAACTATAGTCGTGATGACGTAGCTGCTGACGGCTTGACCCATGGAATGTACAACCTACTCGCTGAATACTTACAGGGTACGCCTCACACCCAAAAATTTGTTAGCGCAGAACCTTTGCTTCTTCAATTACGGGGACAAAAAACACATGAGGAAATCAGACGTATTCAGCAAGCGGTCACGATTACGGAACAAATCTTTGACGAAGCCAAGCAATTTCTCCAAGTTGGACAAAGTGAGCAAGAAATTTCTAAATTCTTCCATCAGCGTATGAAAGCGCATAGCGTTTCATTTGCTTGGGGACTAGATCACAATCCAGCAGTTGATGCGGGACCAAACAAGCAGTTTGGTCATGCAGGACCTACTGAGAATGTGACAAAAGAGGGACATCTCTTACACTTCGATTTTGGAGTGCGATACCAGGGATATTGTTCGGATATACAACGGATGTTCTTTTTTGGTTCAGCATCACATATCCCAGAAGAAGTGCAGACAGCTTTTGAGACCGTTCGTGATGCCATCCAAGCAGCTTCAGAGTTCATTAAGCCGGGTGTGAAAGGTTATGAAGTTGATAAGGTAGCACGTAACTTTATTTTAGATCGAGGGTTTGATGAATATCAACATGCCCTTGGGCACCAAGTGGGTCAAGAAGCCCATGATGGTGGCACTCTTCTTGGTCCGTTATGGGAACGATATGGTGCCAGTCCAAAAGGTGTTGTCGAACCAGGAAATGTCTTCACGCTAGAACTGTATGTAACGACACAGAATTTTGGACAGATCAGTCTCGAAGAAGATATTGTGGTCACCAAAAAAGGATGCAAGTTTTTATCTACCCCTCAAAGTGAACTCATCTGTATTAGTTAAAAAAAATCGTGGCGGGCCCGCAGGGATTTGAACCCCGGACCTCCAGATCCGCAATCTGGCGCCATATCCTACTAGGCCACGGGCCCTTGATGTAGTAACTGTTGTAGGGTAGAAATTGGACTTTTAAAAGCTTCTCCCACAAACTGGGATTGTAAAGACGCAACTGATTAGGTTCCTGCTAAAATATTTCGCCATTCATCAATATCTTCGAGAAGACTTTCTCGGTGTTTTACACTCAGATCTTGGTTTATTTTGTAACCCTCAAGAGTTCTTATCCATCGCGCCCAAGGACCCATTAGCCGAGGATCATGTCCCACGAGGCGGTGAGAGAGTTCGCGTCGTTTACGCATAGCTGCTAGAATATCAACAGCCCGTGAGAACCGCTCAATCTCCCGTTTCATTGCATCTACCTCATCTAAGGCGGGATTTGTGCCATATTGATCTGAATTTTGAGAGAAGCGATCCAAAATAGATTCTACCTCATTGGGTTGCAGGTTGGCAGCTCGGAGAGCTTCATCTGCAACCATCAAGGCTTTCTCAAGAACAGCTTTTAGTAGTATCAAATTGTTTTGGGCAATCACGTTTGGTGGATGTTCTAAGGTTTTTTCACAGTCTTGGAGAAGTTTTTCTACGGTTTTCCGATGGTCACGCACTTCTTTTTCATATGACATTGACTTCAACCTTATATGGGATAGAATTGGTTCTGCCTAGGCACCTAGATGAATAATCGAGAAAAGTCGTTATAATAGTTTCTCGAAGGATTACTGTTGAGTAGGGATTTTTGAGTGATAATTAGCCTCGAATACTAAACCGTTTCAAGAGGAATCTGGTTCAGAGTCTCATATTCCTCGACTTTCTGACAGATAATCGTGTCTCCGAGACGAACACTTCCCAAACCAGGAACCTTGAGACCAGTTTCAATAGTAAATACCATCCCTGGAAGAACAGGGGTTTCTTCAGTAGGAGAAATATAGGGTGCCTCGAGTGGTTGAAGTCCAATTCCACTTCCTAATTGTGAATCCAAGTTTTTCAAATAACCTCGATCATCTGTAACTCGACGGATGCTTAAAGCAATATCGCGGACAAGGGTTTCTGGGTTGAGTATTTTTTTGGCTGTGTTCACCGAATCTCGAGCGCATTCAAAAAGTGCTTGCTGTTTCTTAGTTGGCTTTCCAGTAAGAACCGATCGTGTAAGATTGGAACAGTAATCATCATTTACAGCTGATACAGAAATTACAACGAACTCCTTGGATCCAATTTCGCGACGGCCCGCAGGAACGAAAGGACAGCCTGCACGAGGTCCGGATGCAATGACTGTAGGATACCCAGTTTGTGTGGCTCCAGCTTTTCGGAGGGTTCGTTCCACTTCGCCTGCTACTTCGATTTCTGATATCCCTGGACGTATGAACTCAATTGCAGCTCTTAATCCATTTTCCGCGATTTGGAAAGCAGTTTTAATTTTTTCGATTTCAACTTCGTCTTTAATCATTCGCAATTCGGCTAGAGCGTTGGAGATATTTCTAAACCCAGCGTCGGGTAAGAGGCTTTTGATTTCCTCGAAGCGCCGTGCGGATATATGGTTTAATTCAATTCCAATGTCAACTGAGCGCAGATTATAAGTCTCAAGGGCAGTTTGGAGAGCCTCAATAAGAGTAGATTGGATGCCATTGGTAATCTGAGGATGGTAGGGTTGAATGTTCCGAAACCATGAACCCGATTTTGCGAATTCACATTCAGCCTCAGGAACGATAAGCAGAGGATCGGCGTCGCGAACGAGAATCGCAACGGAGTTCCCCAGTATTCCTGTTGGTTTATACCCTGTAATGTACCGAATATTGAATGGATCAAACAGGAGCACACCTTTAAGTTCTTCACGGGTCATAATTCGCTGAGCCCGGTCTAGGCGCATACTAGGAACACCGCTGTACATCCAGTGTAGTAGGATTAAATTTCTATCCCTTACTACCAATTTCTTTCGTGGAATACTAATCTTCTTTATATAGGACTGATGTCTTTTCGAAAGATTATCCCAAGGGCCCTTGGCCTAGTATGGATAGGGCGACAGGTTCCGGACCTGTAGATCCCGCGTTCAAATCGCGGAGGGCCCGCCACTCCGAGTTCGACTTTATGGTCCTTGCATATCTAAAATGCTTAAAGGTCTCTCAATCCATGAACCGCTAGTATCTAGAGGTTTGTAGCATTGCAAATGGAATCCCAGTGTGTCACTTGTTTAATTTCACGAGCCTTTCAGGAAGTGCAATTAGCGACATCTAACGTAGAATTACAATTAGCCGCCATGACTGAGGTCGTAGGAATTCTACACTCATCAATGATGCAAGGAAGTCGCTTTGAGAAGATTCCTGCATATGTTGGCACACGGCGGGACCATGCTATTCAACGCATAACCGGTTGTCCGGACGCTTATGCTCAATTAAAACAGAAATCCAATGAGGCAGCCTTAGGTCTGATTGCTCCACTCGAGGACTTTGTAAAGAAGCCGAAAGATTCCAAGGAATGTTTTCGTAGAGCATGCATAGCAGCGTCACTTGGTAATGTTATTGAATACGGTGTATCGGGGCACGAAATTCCATGGGACAATTTACCTCAACTTATTACAAAAGCCGAAAGCGAATTAGTAGTTGACCATATTCCACAACTGTATAAATTGGCACAGGAGGCTTCACACACGCTTTATTTGACAGATAACGCAGGTGAAGTCGTGTTTGACCGGTTACTAATCGAGGCTTTAACGAAAGTAGGTTCAAAGGTCACAGTAGCTGTGAAAGAGAAGCCGGTTTTGAATGATGCCATGCTTGAAGATGCCAACGCCGCAGGATTAGCTGATTCAGCGGATCTTGTCACAACGGGAGGCGGAGCTGTTGGCGTCTTACCTCAATGGTGCTCAGAAGAGTTCCTTAACCTGTTTAACGAGGTTGATTTGGTAATCGCAAAAGGCATGGGACACCATGAGACGCTCCCAGAATTTACGTTGCCTACCCCGTCAGCGCATCTATTGCGAACGAAATGCTTGCCAATTGCACACTCTTTGAATGTACCCAAGGACCGAAACGTTGTGAATGTTCTTACTGACCATCAAGGACCCTTAGGACCTCTAACAAAATAGGATAAGTCTTTACATTCCATCCTCTTCGGTGCTGATATAGTAGTATTCTCCCCGCTGTTTTTGTTCACGATCTAGTCGACTATCTTCCTTGTTGACCCTTGGTCGTCCTGTTGCATGATCACGGCGAAAAGTGACCCCCATATCCTTGAGAAATGTATTCATACCCAATCTAAGATCTACAGGCGCTTGACATAATCCATTTTCCCCGGGCTTACCTGAGAATACGGAAATTGTATCAGCAAACGCAGAAATGGTAACCATATCATGCTCCACGACAAAGGCAGCTTTTCCTTTATCATGTACAATGGATCGAATAACTTTGGCTGCAGCTAAGCGCTGTTCAATATCTAAGAATGCAGATGGTTCATCGAGAAGAAAGAGGTCTGCAGGTCGCGCCAGACATGCAGCAATAGCCACCCGTTGAAGCTCACCACCACTAAGTTCAGCGACTTGACGGTCCTCCAGCTTATCCAAGGATAAGGGTCGCATCACCTCAGATCTGAAGAGGCTTGTTAGCACTGAAGCGCCCCCTACTTCATGGAGAGTTTCAAGAACAGTGTCCTTGCTGTCAGAGCTAAGATATTGGGGTTTGTAACTGATTTTGAGATCGGTTTCGGGAATTGTGCCCTCATCGGGTTCTAAATCTTGAGCGAGTAGGCGTACAAAAGTCGTCTTTCCGATTCCGTTGGGTCCTAGGACTCCGATTACTTCCCCTTGATGTACCTGACCGGGCATGACTTGAAGCTTAAAGTCCTCGAATTGTTTCATCATCGCATCATATTCAAGGAGTAATTCCACATTAACCCAAAATTCTTCAGAAGGCGGACTTGTGTCGAAATGGATTTCTTCATTTCGGAACCGAACATTGCTGTCTGGCAGATATCCATTGAGGTAGATGTTAATGCCTTCTCTAACGCCATGGGGATTTGAGACAATCCCATACACTCCTGGTTCGCCATAAAAGATGCAGACGTAATCTGAGATATAATCAGCAACAGCGAGATCATGGACCACGCTGATGACCATTTTTCCTTCAAAGGCTAATGACCGAATAGCGCGGGCTGTTCGAACACGTTGATAGACGTCGAGGTAGGAGGTTGGTTCATCAATGAGGTAAACATCGGCGTCACGAGCCATGACCGCCGCAATGGCCACTCGTTGAAGCTCACCACCACTAAGAACAGACAAATCTCGGTGAAGAACCCCTTCAAGTTCTAGCTGGTCAGTGAGAGTGGAGAGTATTCCACGTTGATCTGTAGATTCAAGAAGGGATTGCACTGATCCTTTGTAAGCGTCTGGAATAGAGGTGACAATTTGGGGTTTGTACGCAACAGTGAGTTCCCCCTTCGATGCTTTTTCAAAATAGGGTTGGAGACCGGATCCGCGATAATGACGGATAATTTCAGACCAGTCTGGGGGGTCTTCGAAATTTCCGAGATTTGGCTGTAACTGGAGAGCAAGGATTTGTAATGCGGTGGATTTACCAGTTCCATTTGCACCCACTAGCCCAGTTATTGAGCCAGGAGCAGGAATCGGTAAGCGGAATAGCTTGAAACTGTTTGGTCCATATCGATGAGAAGTATCTGTTTCTAACTCGTCAGCAAGATTGATGATGCGTAATGCCCCAAATGGGCACTT
>JABXGS010000006.1 GCA_016550425.1 archaeon | reverse complement strand
GTGGGGGCAATTGAATATATCCATAAAGTGTTAATCGAAATGCGTGACAAAGGTGTGGCAGTGTTACTTGTTTCTGCAGAACTCGAAGAAGTTCGAAATATCGCCGATCGTATCGCAGTCATTTTTGAAGGCCAAATTGTTGCATTGAGAGATCCAGAAAAGACCGATGACCGGGAACTTGGGCTATTAATGGCTGGACTTCAATCTGAACAAGTTGGTATGGAGTCAGAACAATGAACGATATTCGTGGCTCAAGTGATTCAGAGGTTGAAAAGGTAATTAATGGCGGACAAGAACTTCGCCCTTTCGAAAGAACATTATTAGAAATTTTGAAAGAAGTGTTTTGGGCACTTGGTTCCATTATTCTTGCATTGTTTATAGCCGCCCTTATAATGATTGCAACAGGCTATGATCCATTTTTTGCTTATGCAGTTTTAATTCAGGGTGCTTTCAGAAATCCCGATCAGGTATTCTGGTATGCAACTCCTCTAATTCTAACTGGACTTTCAGTAGCTGTTGCGTTCAAAGCCGGTCTTTTTAATATTGGTGCAGAAGGTCAGCTTTACATCGGTGCAATGATAGCGACTATTCTTGGGGTTTACACGTTGTTACCTCCCATTATCCATCCGCTTGCTTGTCTAATTGCAGCCGCAATTGGTGGGGCTGCTTGGGCGTTTCTTCCTGGTTTGCTTAAGGCCTATCGTGGTGCTCATGAAGTTGTTACTACAATGATGTTGAGCTATGTTGCTATCCTTTTAACAGAATGGCTGGTAACATTTCCCTTGAAAGAACCCGGAACGCCATATCCCCAAACCTCTCCCATTCAAAATACAGCCATGCTTCCCAATCTATTAGGGTCCCCCTTTCTTCATGCTGGATTTATTGTGGCAATCATTTGCGCCATTGCTATTTGGTTTTTTTTGAATAAAACTGTAAGCGGTTTCGAAATTCGAGCTGTGGGTCGCAATTTATATGCGGCTGAAGCTGCAGGCATCAATCCAAAATATATGATGGTACTAGCTCTAACTCTTAGTGGCGCTCTTGCGGGACTAGCTGGAGCAGGAGAGATTCTTGGCTATCATCATCGCTTCATCAATGGATGGTCTGCGGGACTAGGTTTTGACGGGATAACAGTTGCTGTACTTGGTCTTAATAATCCGTTTGGTGTGTTTTTAGGTGCCCTGTTCTTTGGTTTCTTGAAAGCAGGCGCCGTTGTTATGGATTCAGTTGCTAATGTTCCCAGAGAGATGGTTATCATAATCCAAGGACTAGTCGTTATATTTGTAGCAGCCCCTAAGATAATCAAATGGTTGGCTTCTAGAGGCAATCAATATGCCAATTGGATAATCGAAGACCCTAAAAGTGCATTACCAATTTTTCTTACCGCGATTATCACTCTATCTGGGTCCATACTTGGGCTTTTCATTGGCTTTGCTCATACTCAAACCGATCTTATCTTCATGGCTCAAATGGTTAGTATTGGAATTGTAGCCCTTGTTGCCTTCGTAGGTATTTTTATGAGACGAATATGGGGTCTTCTTGTCGCCTTTGTTTCATCAATTTGTTGGATAGTTTTAGCAATATTGGTTTTTATATTTCAGGTAAACACCCTCACGATACCTCTTTTAGTACTTGGACTCATCGGAATCTTTCTTGTTGTTTCTTCTTATTATCTGACATTTAGGAAGGGAGTAATTATCGGAGGTGCGTTCTGATGCAGGATTCACTTTTTAATCCGCTAATAATTGCGTGGTTCATCAATTCTACTTTGAAATTTGCTACACCTTTAGTACTAGCAGCATTAGGTGGTATGTTCTCGGAGCGATCAGGAGTGGTTAATATCGGCTTAGAGGGTATGATGCTCATGGGTGCTTTTACAGGAGTAGCTATAACTTGGTTCACAAATAATCCTTGGTTTGGTCTACTAGCTGCTCTTGTTTCAGGAGCCTTCTTAGGACTAATTCATGCAATAATTTGTGTGAAACTAAAAGGGAACCAGATTGTAAGTGGTGCAGGCATCATTTTATTCGCTACAGGTTTAACGACATTTGGACTTTTTGCAATATGGGGGGTTCATGGTGTATCCCCTACAGTTCCACGTTTACCTGGAGTTGCGGTTCCTTGGCTAGGATATATCACACCATTGATTGTATTGATGTTTCTCATGCTTCCCCTAAGTCATTATGTCCTTTTTCGATCTCCCTTTGGGTTAAGACTACGTGCTTCAGGAGAAGATCCTAGCACTCTCGATACTGCTGGAGTGAGTGTGGAAACGGTAAGAATGGTAGGAGTCGTTCTTAGTGGCATTCTTTCTGCCCTTGGTGGGGCTCAATTATCCATTGGATCACTTGGCCGGTTCGTTGAATTAATGACTGGTGGTCGTGGATTTATCGCTCTTGCCGCATTAATCTTCGGAAATTGGACTCCACTTGGTGTCTTTCTTTCTGGTTTGTTCTTTGGATTTCTAAGTGCTATCGAATCCTCGATACTTATTCTACCTGAATTTCAGTTTCTCTCACAATATGTCCAATTTATCCAAATGATACCATACATCAGCGTTATTGTAGCATTAGGGATTATCCGCCGATCGATACCACCTAAGGCAATAGGTGTCCCTTACATCAAAGAAAAAGAAATTTGAGGTACTCCTTAACGAATTAATCTATGAGGAACTCCAAGAGAAACGTTTAATCATGAAGTCCGTAGGTATTAGAGTAATAGGAATGTGATATTTTGAGTTCTGATGATGTCTGTCAGGCATGCGGAAAAATGGTGCAAACCCCGATTAAATGCTCGAATTGTAATTCTTCATTTCACCGGGCCTGTATTTTCAAGAAAAAGAAATACAAATGCCCAGTCTGTGGTCACGAATCCGATACACATGAATTACGATTTGGCTAATTTTAGTCTTTCAGGTCACGTAATCAAAGGGATTTAAGTTTCTTTGCTGCTTTTTTAATTTCCATAGAAGCACCAGGAAGACCAGATGTTGTTATAACCATAGCTCGATAATTTCCGAATTGGTCAGCTGTAATGTCCATTTTTGAACAGACTTCTGAAACAAAAGCCTTCATATCTTCACCCAATTCGGTTGTCATTATAACTTCTGCAAAATCCTTAGCCGTTGGAGCCATTTTTCGTTCCTTGTCTGGTTCACCAAAACAGGCGAGAACATGCGAGATAAGTGTATCATTTGATGCCCTAATGTGAACTTCAACAGTCATTCCACCACGTTCAGTTACGCGAGTCTGTAACTGCATTGACAAACTGCGATTTTCATTAAACGCCCTAAGTCCTCCACCTATGTCTTCTTCTCGAACCTGTAATTCTAATCGATTCACAAGGCATTTGAACGCTTTTTCAGCAGGGGGGAATTGTTTGAATGTATATTTCAGTTCTTTAGCCACTATTTTCACCCTTTATGGTTACAATGTTTTTTAGGCAATCATTATAGCTTAAGTATCCTATATCAACCTTTCACGAAATGAACTAGACTCAAATAGAAAAATCACGAATAAATTCTGTTTCAATTATTTTCAAGCTTTTGTCGCCATGAAAACCCAAAATATCGGAAAATGTGATAGATTCTAATAGGAAAATGCTCCAGAATCGATACCATTGTACAAGACTCAACAGGAAATGTATTACAATGGATCGTTCCCATGTATTTAGATTATCTACAATAGCAGTTGTACTTAGCTTGCTGGTATTCACCCAACCAGTCTTTATACCAATGAGCTCACACAAACTTCCATTTACAATTCGAGCACAAAGCGGTGAGTTTGTAGCTAACACGACAACTGGAATAGCAACTGTAGACTGTTTCTCTTCTCCTGACTCCTCATATGAAATTACTTTAGATTATCTTCGGCGAGCTCAAAAAGAAATTCTTATGGAAATGTATGCTATAAGCAATGGGTTTCTACTAAGAGAATTCACTGATGCACTAGCTAGAAATGGTACCATGAATATACAGGTTATTGTATCTCGTAATTGGGCTAGTAGCTCGGAAAATTACTGGACACATGCTTCTCTTTACAATATTTCAAGTCTACCAGGATACGGGGCTAATGTACAGGCCTACTATTCTCGACCGGATCTCTATTTTGATCATTCGAAGTTCATTATTATTGATCGTGAGATTGTGATTGTTCAAAGTGCTAATTGGGCTAAATCCGGAATACCACCAATAAATAGTGATGGGAACCGTGAATGGGGGGTGGCAATCCGTAATCCAGATGTAGTTCAATACTTCCTAAATGTTTTTGCTAATGATGTAATCGCTGCAACTCCTTACACACAAGATGGTGATGATTACGTTTTCCTTTCTGCAAGCACTTACACTGGACCCTATCCAGCTCCGTTTTCCAATCAATCATTTACAGGTACAATGACTATTACCTCGTTAGTGTCTCCCAACGAATGTATTCCACCAATTGTTGCTTTAATTGACAGCGCAACCTCTACTTTAGATATTCAACAAATGTATTCAAAAATATCGTGGGACGGTTCATCTAATCAGTTTAATGATGCAATAATTGCTGCTGCTGCGCGTGGTGTGACTTGCAGAGTTATGCTTGATAACAGAAGTTCTGGAATGCAAGACGTCGCAGATATGTTCCTCGCAAATGGCGTCCAAGTCGCTTTCACTAATCAAACCTACTTTGGATGGACCCATAACAAGGGCGTTATCGCTGATAACCAACGAGTACTCATTTCAAGCATCAACTGGAGTAACGAATCAGTGAGTGAAAACAGAGAGGCAGGTGTAATAATTTCACATTCAGGTGTAGCAAATTATTTTTCACAGATTTTTCAGTGGGATTGGGAGGTCGGAGAATATCTAGGAACCCCCACGACACCACCTCCACCAGAGCCAATTCCTATAGAATACATCATTATTAGCATAGTAATTGTTGTCGCCTTAGCGGTTGGTGGTTGGGTCTACAATCGTTATATCAAAAAGTAGTACTTCTAGTGAATGGAAGGTTAAGGAGAGGATTCCCCCAGCGGAAGGGTTTCCTCTCCTCATACCTTTGTTTGAGCAATGGTTGAAAGCTTATTTAGTCGTAAAATGGGATATCCCCACTGAGAAATCTGTAGACAAAGCGCTTCAAGGCGGCTTCCCCTTCTTCAGTGGGTCCTGCCCGCCAGTGAAGTCGGCAAACATAATCTAATAATGGGCGAAGCCGTTGGACTTGGTCGGCTCGCAGAATTGCTGCATGTTGCAGCGGATCACGATGTGGTTGTAACTCGCGTAGTACTTCCCAGAGAATGCGATCTGATTCCGCTTGCGGTTGCATCAGTTGTGTCATGTTTTTTAAACCTCCACTTAGAATGGCTTCGAGTATCTGCTACTAAAAGGCAGAGAGGGGTTCGGATAAGTAAAGATCAAATGCTTCGCCCTTTACCATGGAAAGGATGTGAAACCACATCTTGGTGGGTTCGAAAAGAAATGTTGTTGATGGCGTATCTTATGCTATATTGTGGGAACGAACATCATAAGAGTAAGAGTCACTAACCCATATACTCTACAAGAGATTATTCAGAATAGGTGGACTACGGTGCCCAAGCTTCAAAACGTGATAATTGTTAGTCATACCCACTGGGACCGCGAATGGTACCTCCCCTTTGAGGACTTCCGTTGGCTCTTGGTAAAAACCTTAGACCAACTCATCGATTTAATGGAGACAAATCCTCAATACCGGCATTTCACCTTAGATGGGCAAACAATTGTCTTAGATGACTATCTTGAACTTCGCCCCGAAAACCACAATCGTCTCAAACAACTGATTACGCAAAATCGAATTCAAACTGGGCCTTGGTATGTGCTTGCCGACGAGTTCCTGGTTAGTGGAGAAGCATTAATCCGGAATCTACTACATGGGCATCGGATAGCTCGTCAGTTTGGAAATCCAATGGCAATCGGCTATGTCCCTGACACCTTTGGTCATATAGCACAGCTACCCCAGATTTTCAAGGGCTTTGATATTAATACAAGTATCTGGTGGCGTGGTCTGGAAGACGGGGGCAAAACACTTCCCACCGAACTGCGTTGGCGAGCACCCGATGGGTCTGAGGTTCTCTTAGTTCATTTACGCTCAAGTTATTCAACAGCCGCGAACCTGCCAAATTCAGTTGATGGCACATTGGCTCAGCTTCTAATGCCTCTTAATGTGCTAGCGTTGCGAGGGACTAGTTCAGCGGCCCTTCTTATGAATGGAAGTGATCATCTTGCACCGCAACCCTTTCTTCCAGATCTAATTGTTGCACTAAACAAACGTTTTCAATCCTCAGACATTTTACAGGGAAAAACGGTTTCCCAGTTACTTCAGGAGTTTGGGAAAAGTCCTCTTATTGAAGATATCACAGGCCTTGATGAATTAAGTCCGTTTATCGATCAGCTGTTTGCTGATTTCGTTCAAGAGCTGCAAGGAGTGACTATACACCATAGCACCTTTAACGAGTACTTGAATATCGTACGAAATGAAGCAAATCTTGCAGAATTACCAGTCATTGAAGGCGAACAACATGCTAGCAAATACATCCCAGTACTCCCTGGAGTCTTCTCTACTCGTCTATATCTAAAACAACAAAATTTTGCGACACAACAGCTTCTGGAACGATGGGTGGAACCCTTTGCCACCATCGCTTGGTGGCTGGGTGCCTTATATCCAGAGATCCCACTTCGCAGGGCTTGGCAGCTACTCCTTCAAAATCACCCCCATGACTCCATCTGTGGTTGTAGCGTCGACGCCACTCACGCTGATATGGAGCGCAGGTTTGCTTGGAGTCAACAACTTGGTCGACAAATCCTTAGCGAAGCCATCCATCACATCAACCAAAACGCATCTTCACAACCCCCTCCTGCCATACCACAACCCATTCAAGCCGCATTCCGTATCTTTAACCCCCACCCCTGGAATACAACTGACCTGATCCGCATCCTTCTCCAACTCCCTTCACAACTAAATGAAAACCCCCAACTAGCCCTCTATAATCAGAAGGGAGAAAAAATACCATTTCAAAGCATCGCTGCCAAAGACATCGACCCTGCTTACCAATCGCTCATTCATCTCCACACTCTTCCCCACATTTACAAAGGGGAAACCCAAATCCCAGATACTTCCAGACAGGTACTGATTACCTTCTCAGCACAGGACATTCCCCATTTGGGGTACACTACATTCTATCTAGCACCCAACACGCCTGATAAGCCACCACATTCAATGCCTGCACTATCTCTGACACAGGATGACGACAATTTTGGTATCACAAACCAATTCATCAGCCTACAAATTTCGAAACTCGATGGCACCATTAACCTCTACCATAAACCTACTCGAAAAAGATATTCACCACTTCTAATCTTCGAAGACACTGGGGATATCGGTGACGAATACAACTACTGCCCTCCACCAACAGATAAACGAATAACAACTCAGGATGAACCGCCACCCAAGATTCGCATCCTCGAACAGGGACCTGTAACAGTCACAGTTGAAGTGACTACGCATCTACTGGTTCCCCAAAAAGCCTTAAAAAACCGTCAAAAACGAAGTGCTAAAACAATAACAATACCCATCCAGAATCTCATTACTATCTCTGCTCAATCCTCTCGAATCGACATCCAAACCACATTCACCAATACAGCTGAAGATCATCGACTACGCGTCCTTTTCCCAACACATATTAACACAGATTCTGCATGGGGTGACACTCCTTTTCATGTCACGGAACGCTCTCTCAAACCTGCTCCCCAAGACTGGGAAGCCCAACTCTATCCCATGATGATGGACTACTACCTCAACTCCATCCTCAAACGACCCAATGTACCAGGCAAACCCATGGGTTGGTTCGAAGATTCCACCACAACCCACGCTCTCCAAACCTTCCTCGATGTAACAGATGGTCACCAAGGATTATCCATTGCTACCCGTGGACTACCAGAATTTGAAGTCATTGATAACCCCAATCGAACCATTGCTTTAACTCTTCTCCGCTCAGTCGGGTGGCTTTCCCGAGCTGACTTAACCACACGCCGAGGACATGCTGGACCAGAACTTCCCACACCCGGAGCACAATGTCTAGGTGAACATATCGCGCAATATTCAATCATACCCCACCAAGGATCATGGAAGAATGCCACAGCACTTGTGCAAGTTAGATCGTTTATCACACCCCTAAAAGCCATCCAAATAAACGAACTAGTAAACGGCCCTCTTACGTTATCACAGGGGTTCTTATCAATTGATAAACCTGGCTGTGTCTTAAGCTGTTTGAAAAAAGCCGAAGAAACCGAATCGACGATACTCCGGCTATTCGAACTTAAGGGAGAATCATCCCAAGCCCAAATCGAAATCTCATTTCCAATTGAAACCCCTTCTTCAGTCAATCTCGCTGAACAATCCATTCAAATCTCGCCAATCAACAAACAAACCGCCAACCAAATACAAGTGCCTTTATCCCCTCACCAAATTCGGACTTTACAATGGACGACTGGTTCAAAATTCAAAAGAATGAATAGTAGGTAACACCCAAAGGATTTATTCTTCATTTTAACATCATACTATGGAGGCAGAAGGCCTTTTCATTAGGTCCAATGATGAGGAGAAATTAAGTGGTTTCTTCCCGATATCTTCTTTCCATCGGGTTTTTTCTAACTCTAGTTTTAGGAATTGGATTCTACTTCGGGTCAATCCAGTGGCTCGATATAAATTATGACTTCTTCACCTGGCTTCTGTATATAGCAATACTACTATTCTTGCTCTCAGGAATATTCGGGATTACATCTTTTGGTGCATGGTTCCTTCATATCTCTCAATCCCAATCACGTGCTCGTCGCCTCCGTGCCTCAGACCGCATTCGAACCAAACGCCAAAGATGGCTACGTCGTCCTCGGGTTGAAGATGCTGTTTCTGTAACTCAAGAGCCTTCAGTGGTTGAGGCCACACAGAATGGCGAAATCGATGAGCTAGTTAATGATATTGATCGAGACCTTCCTGACTGGCTCATACCCCTTTTAAAAAATCGACCCATGGCTAGGGCCATTCATGAAGACTTAGTCGCCTCCGCACAGACTCAAGCTGAAAGCGAATTTCGCTTGCAGTCACGAATCAAAGAACTTGACACCGAAATCGTGGTAATCCGCTACCCAGAAGAAGACTACCACCAAACAAAAACACCCAGAAAACACGATGTAGGTGACACCATACTCCCGGAACCTTCTTCAGCTGTTTTAGAAGCAGAGGTTGAGAAAGAAGCCATCCTCAATTTACTTGGTGCCCTTGAACTCCAACACAATGAAGGTAGAATCACTAAACGTTTCTACAAGCGTAAACGCAAGCAACTCCGCAAACGGCTAGCTGAAGTCAACAAGCGCCTTGCATGATTGACAATATTAAGAACCCGGAATCAACTTAACAAGGATTGTGTGTGGAGTAATCCAGTTCGCTTTATTCGTTAAGATCAACGGGGGTTGGGTCCGAAATAATAAACTTGAAAAAGACAGCTTCCCGAGAATTCACCGTGAACTATTTACCTCGTACTCATATTCGCTGGTTCTTTTTCGCTCTTATGCTACTTGGCACCCTGTTCCCAGTATCTTGTTACATCTATGACTCAAGCTCTCGCGCACTTCAATCTGCGGACACTATTCGAGAAGGCTGGGCTGTTCTGATGGAGATGAATGACTATCCATCTGGCACCGATTTAGAAACAGGATATAGTGATACTCGCAAATGGAATAGCACACTACATGCCCTTGGCTGGCAAACCAACCATATTCTCATCCATCAAGGATTAATCAATCAACAGACCGGCGAAGCAGCGCTCCAATTCCTCGCTATGAATGCTGATGCAAACGATGTGGTGCTTTTCTTCGTTTTTGCTCATGGCAACTACCTGCTAGAAGAAGTGCACTGGCAATCATGGTTCCCAGCACAGTGGAAGAACCTTGTAAGCCAAGAAAAACTTCTTGTTGTTGCAGCTTGCACATCAGAAATTATGCTCCAACCCCTCTATGATGATCCTGTGCCCCATATCCACCTAGCCTCTACTGAAGCTGATGAATATGCTTGGGCAGGACTCCCAGAAGAAGGTTTACCAGTGATTGGTGAAATCTTTAGTCATTACCTCTCTAATGCCTTGGTTAATTCAACAGCGGATGTTAACGCAGATGGTGAGGTGTCGGTCGAAGAAGCGTTTATTTTCGCATCCCCTCTAAGTCAGAATTATATTTCTTCAGTGGTTTTTCCGGCATTTCCAGATTATGCAGAAATGTGTGATCATGTTCCTCCGCATCCGGTAATTGATGATGGATACACTGGAAACTTCTCATTGCAAGTCGAATTAGGTGATCCTCCTGCCGTTCCTACAGGTTTTCGTATTGAGGACGGATTAGTGGTTGCCGCTATTATCTTGGTTGCCAGTATTCTGGTTGGTGGGCTCTTGCTAATCCGCCAACGTAACACAAAAAAATAACAGCTATAGTTTTCCACGAAGCCGACCTGGAATTGGATCAAGGATTATTTGTTTCGTTCGACGGGCTTGGCGAATGAAATTAAGTGGTGTTTCACTTCGTAAGAGGAATCGGAGCGTTTCATCATCAGTGAAAAATCCTAGGGTGGGGGAACCGAATTTGTTCTTCACAATCTCTAAGAGTTTTGGATACTCAGTTTGCCAATCAGTGAACGTTATTCCAAGTGGTTCTAGTAATTTCGTGGTTGTGATGCGATTGATTTGTCCACCTACCGCTTGAATGATGAGACTTGCCCATATTGTATTTTCTTCGAAAACCGTAATTATACAAATAAAATCATCGGGAAGTTCATCCAAGACTCCGTGAACGCGGTGGAATAATGAGACTAATCCTTTATTCCAGAATTCTTTGGGCCAGACATAGAATCGTCGACCAAATTCTTCCTCCATGCTTGTTTGGGCAATTTTGAGGTATTGGAAGATATCCATTTCGGGAGTGAAAGCCGCTTGCATCTTTGCGATGAGATATACCACAAGCCCTTGTTCGATCATAAACACGGCATCAACGTCTTCACGCTTCTGCATCTGTTGTACCACGGTTGAAGGCGTTGAAAAGGGTCCTGTGAGGTCGGGTCTAGAACCTTGTAAGGAGTGAAATGCGTGAATTATTTCTGCCTCATGGTATAGAAGAAAAAGAACTCCTCGTTTACTTGTTAACTGGGGCAAGGTGGATAGTAAATTAGACCAGTGGGAAGCGTTCATATCAGAGAATTGGTAATTCTCGTTGAGACGTCTCATCGCACCACCTCAAATATGCGAAGATCATGAGGATTCAACGCAATCTCTTGGGGACCTTTTTGGGGTAATTGTTCACCAGTCCAAAGATCTCGAACCATAAGACGTTTGGCGATTTTCAAGGTCACAGATTGGGGTTGGTTAGTCGCATTAACTTGGAAGATAATGTTAGGGGCTCGGGTTCCCCAATGAATTTCATCAACTGAAGGATTCTGTGCATCACCGACAGCAGAAAGTTTCAAGTGTTTCAAGGATTTTGTAATCACTGTCTCAGATTCAATGGAATCATCCCGGTTATAAATGGGCGGTAGCGTGATTCCCAAATAGACAATCTTTCCTTTTCCTAAAGAAGTGATACCTCCAGCTGCACGAGTACCAACTCGCACTTTATCCTCTGTGAAGGTAAATGGGTCATGAAGTCCTACTAGTGGTCGACGAGTTGAGGTGGATTCGATACCAGCTCTTTCCGTTAATACGTTGCACCCACGCATGTCAGTGCCTAAGAATGGAAGCTCGGGTCCAAGAATAGCTGAACCTCCGCGTTCTACAAAATCGATGATTTTTGATTGAAGGTCCTCAGACATGAAATCAAAGGTTGGTATGATAAGGGCTTGATAACGGCTCAAAGCGGGGCGATCCATCTCGGTATCACCGATGGCAAACGGGATTTTGGAACGGGTTAAGCCCCAGTAGTATGCCTCCCACAATGCTGGATAGGCCTTTTGAATGGTTTCAGTATAGCTGAAAGTACGATTACTTAACAATAAATCATCAGGGATGCCCATTAGCTGTGATAACCAGTTTGAGTTGGTGCATGATCTTTGGAGCCGCTCATATTCGAGATTCCGAAGTAGGAGTACAGGGACATTGCGTTGTAGCTTATGGAGTTCTACCAAAGTCAAAATCTCAAGTAATCGTTTTAAAAAGGCTGAGTGCTCATCATCCATTTCCCCAGAGTTAGATATCGGGCTGCCTATCCATCGATTACGATCTACCAGCATATACGCGTTGAAGCCACGAAAACCATACATTAGCGCCACAAGCAAAGCGAACTGTTGATCATTAGACTGTAAAATGGGACCCCACGGCCATGTCCCCATACCACCTTCAGATAAAAAGGGGAATCGGCTCACCACGCTGAGATAAAGAGCACCTCGACGAATTCGATCATATTGCAATCGACCCAGGTAAAGACTTACACCTTGAAAATCGAGTTCTTTTTCAGTTCGTGCAATATTCAACGGTAACTGAGGAAAAATCGATCGTGTACTATGGAACGTGGGAACTCCACGAACACCACGAGACCATAGGAGGCTGGTCAATACGCTGAGAGCTAGACCAACATAATATTCTTGAAATTCCATCCAATCAATGAAGCGTGGAAGCGCTTCGCGTTCCGTTGCTGCAAGGGCACGTGGAGGCTCAATGTCCGTGAACTGGTTATATCGTGTCCGATAAGCCCGGTTTAAACTCCCTATTGACGGGTACTTACTATTCAGAAATTCGAAATACCAGCGAAGCGCGTGTGTAGAATAATCTGCACTAAATGGGCCATTCAAGAAAATTCGTGGTAAATCATTATCAATTTGAATTCCGATTATTGGTCCTCCGGGTGCTAAATATCGACTAATGATGGGACAAAGGACATCAAAGAATTGTGATATCTCCTCATAGAATTTTTCACTAGCATAGCTTGGCATCGGAAAAGGGTTAGGCGTTGCTGGGATGATTACTCGAGTTCCATAAGCACTTAGTGCTTGAATTTCCGGATCATAGAGAATGCGTTTTGGATAACCATAATAGGTGAGTTCTGCATCAACACAGGGCCCAGGTCGCACTATGGCATAGAGTCCTTTCTCTTGGCATAAGGTTAGGAACCGTTCAATGTCTCGTTGTTTATTAGTGGTGCCAAAATCGAATAGCTCACTGGCTATTTCATGGATATTCCATGGAATCGTAATTGAAATGACGCGGAACCCCACTCCAACAATGCGTTCAAGAATCTGTTCCCAATTTTCCGCCGGAACACGCCAATAATCTACTGAACCGCTGTAATATGGGACTTCTTCACCTTCAACTTTAATCGTATAGTCTTGCAGTTTCAATGAGGGCTGTATGGCTTGGCTCGGTGTCTCCGTACCGAAGTTATTCTGTTCCATCGCGCTAATTCACCGTACCCACACCAGTTCATCTAACCAAATCATATTAACCGCGTTAATTGCCAATCCAAGAACCAGTACTTATGCACCTTGAAATAGGTTACCCTGCAATCCAAATCTCGTCTATTACTTTGTGAAATCAAGTTTTTCGACGGGATCAGGATACATCTGTCCTGGTTTCATATATTCAATCTTTTTCGGAATCAGGTGAAAAAGTGTGAATTTCGGATCATTTGCTCCTTTGAAATATTTAGAAAAAAATGAAGTTGCCTCCGCTAGTCGCGATCGGGTTGGTGCATCCTCAATGATTTTTGCAACAGCACTAAAGCGAACATAACCTCCTCCTTCTTCAAATCGGATGAGCCGAACCACTTCAACCTTCTCATTCTTCCGAACCTGCGAAACCTTCGCATCCGCCGTACCAGTGAGAACGTAGAGCTTCCCTTCACTTTCAACAAGGGTTACCGGCCGAACTCTGGGCTGATCTTCCTCGACAGTAGCGAAAAATATGCTGTTTTCGCCTCTTAACAAATCTTCAACAGATGGAATATCCACGCTATTTTTCCTCCTATGATTGCCATGAATGAGTAAACCCGTATACCAGTTCTATTGCCGCCTTAATGTCGCTAAGTCGAAGCAGCGAGATTGCTGAATGGATATAACGACAGGGTACTGACACCACACCGGTGGGAATGCCCTTTCGACTTTGCGAGATTGGTCCTCCGTCTGTGCCCCCACCTAACGGTTGTTTGTATTGGAACGAGATTTTTTCTTTTCTAGCCACCTGCTCTAAAGTAGCAAGCACTTTGGGATGAGCAATTAGGGTTCGATCGGCCACAGTTATTGCGGGTCCTTTCCCAATCGTGGTCGGTGACTTATGTTTAGGAATCCCAGGCATATCTCCTGCTGATGTACATTCCAAAGCTAAAGCCACATCCGGGTCTAAAGTATATGCCCCAGTTCGAGCTCCTCGTCCTCCAACTTCTTCTGCTACTGCAAAGTTCACCGCAATTGAACATTTATGGTCCGCTGATTTCGCTAACCGTTTCAACACTTCAATAATTACCAGGCACCCTACTCGATCATCAAAGGCTTTACCAGATACCGTGTCATCTGGCAATTCAATAAAAGGCTGCCAAACGGTCATAGGGGTTCCAATCCGAATTCCCATGCCTTCAACGGCTTTCTGGGAGGTCACACCAATATCTACATACAAATCGTCGATCGCAATCACACTTTCTCGTTGCTTACTCGTTGTCAGGTGCGGTGGGGTTGCACCGATAACTCCGAATACCGGCTTCTTTGATTTAGACTCAGAAGGTTGAAGGCATACTCGATGACCAGGAAGCACACGTGGATCCCATCCACCAATAGGTGTTAACCGTAAAAATCCACTTTCATGAATATACCGCACAATGAACCCAATCTCATCCATATGGGCATCAAGAAGAATCCGTGGCTCTTCCTGTCTTCCCTTCCGAATGACCAATAGATTTCCTAAAGGATCCACCCAGCTCTCATCCACAAATGGTTCAACTGTTTTCTGAATAATCGCTCGAGCCTCTTCTTCATACCCTGAAATCCCAATCACTTCTGATAACCCACGGAGTAATTCTCGTAACGCTTTATCCGACATATCCACAACACCTGAACTATCGATGATTGCTTCTGAGTGTTTTGATGTCAATGTTTGATTTAAGACTACTGTCACATTTCAGAATACGACGTATCAGTACTTCCATAATGTGACGAATACTTTGTAACAACTCACGTAAGAAAATAAGGGTTATTTTCAGGATGCTCTTGAGTGAATAAGAATATCTCTTAGAGTCTGAGTGCACTCAGACAAGACCGGTTAAACTAGTCCTCTTCTGTGATTTCAGGGGGGATGAATATTTCTTTTTTGCCCCCACGGAATCTACCAATTGTAGTGCCTAAAACTGATCCGAAGTAGGGCCATAAGAGGGTAATAAAGAAGAGCATGAAGTAGGCGATGAATAAATTGAGGTTTAAGGTAAGAATTGCGTCAACCCACCCAAAGGAAGAGAGCACAAGGAAACTTGTGGGAAGTATTGGCCAGATGAAATAGAATAGTGCGATAAAAAGTGGTACAGCGATAAGAAGGTTGAGGACAAAGGCAATTTTTCTAGCTTTACCCCGACTGATAATCCCTGCAATGAGTCCAGTAATCATTCCCACCAATAACAGAAAGAAGTATTGTCCAAATTCTACATGCATATAACTGATGGGGAGCAAGCTGACAAAGGGAACTATATTCCAAGGGATGAGATTCATCCAACTGACGAACAGTGCGTATGGTGGGGTGGTTACCCAGGCTCGCACGAATCGAGCGGTTGCTTGGAAGTCCGCTAAACCAAGCCCAAAGATAAGTTGACCACCCACAGCCACCCCCCGAATGAAGGCCGCACCTAGTAATAGACCCAGGAAGACCACTACTACTAGATAATCTCCAGCCTTCATCTTGATTTCGTGAAGATAGGTTCTAGCTCGCAGGTTATATCCAAATCCTCGAGACTCGATAGCGGTGGCGATATCACGTGTTCGGCGCATTGAATTAGCAATAGATGGGATCAACATCTTTGTGAGAAGAGCCGAGAACCGTTTTGCGGGATTGCGGAATTGATATTCCCAACCTCTGGCTTGCTGCGCTTCCCTAATCCTGCGATTTTCATCAATTAAGACGGGAAGATAACCAAGACCGATGCTCACAGCCAGTGCAAACTCTGGAGGGACACGTAGCTTTGTAAGAGCAAGAATCAGGTCTCGAATAGGCGTTAACATTAGTACTGTTCTAATCATCACCAGAATAATGAGGAAGCGAAGGAGGGCACCAATTCCCCACACTACTGACTCAACTGTAATTGGAAAAAGTGGAGGAAATGTCCAAAATACTAAGTAGAACATGACTAAGGGATCAGGCACCCGAACGGGAGGAAGAATAAGGTTAAAGATAAAATACATAACCGCAACTGGAACAATTGAGCGAATGAAGCCGGCAATTTTACCCAGCGGAATACGCGCTAGTCGTAGTATAACTAATTCAAAGAAAAAGAGGGCAAGAAGCCAAACCGGATCATTAAACCATACAGACATAATGACAATGGATATCGCCATGAAGATTTTTGCCCGTGGATCACGTCGGTGGAAAAAATCATCCCCAGGAACATATTCAAAAGCCATCTGTATACACCTCATAAAAGCTTGGATACATAATCTGCCATCTCATCTACATTCAATGCGTTAATTGGCAACCCATACTCAACCAAAGCTTGACCAAACCGGGTAATTTGTGGAGCCTGGATAAAACTACTGGCAAGAGTCTCTGATTGTGAATATACATCACGAACCGGACCATCCAGAAGAATACGCCCTTTACGGAGAACGATAATTCGATTACAGTACTCGGCAGCAAGGTTCATATCGTGCGTGATAATGATTATCGTTTTACCACCTTGGTTTAAGCGACGATAAAATTCCATCATCTCATTACCCGTTTTGTAATCTTGGCCTGTTGTTGGTTCATCAACAATGAGAACCTCAGGGCGCATAGCAAGAACTGAAGCCACGGCAAGCTTCTGCCGCTCACCTTTACTTAACGAAAAGGGTTTTTCTTCTAGCAGTTCATCAAAACCAAAGAGTTTAGCTACCTCATCACGACGTCGATCGATTTCTTCTTGATTGAGTTTCAGGTTCTTTGGCCCAAATTCCATTTCATCTTTAACGGTTTGGCAACAGATTTGAAAGTCGGGATTTTGGAATACATATCCCACTTGAGTAGATAATTGTGCGATTGTTTTGTCCTTCGAGTTATCGCCCATTATCCATGCATCACCATAGGTTGGCAATAGAAGGCCGTTGAAGTGTTTAACCAGGGTGGTTTTTCCTGATCCGTTTTGTCCAATTATCCCAACAAAATCTCCTGCCTTGATTGAAAGATCGATGCCTCGAAGTGCTTGGACTTCGCCCTCTTCATAAACATGCCAGAGCGATTCCGTTCGTAAAATCTCTTCACCTAGCTGCACTGTCTTTTTTTCTTCTAATTTTATTGGCTGTCCGTCTCGTTTTTTCAATAGTGATTTGAATTGTGTAATAGCCTCATCTAATGTCAGGGGGAGTTCAGAGCCGATGTGTCCGCTATCAATTTCTGAGGCGAGAAGGGCAACTTGCGGTGGTTTGAGACCAATTTTCCCCATTAACTTAACATCTTTTAATAGGTCTCTTGGCGTCCCTTCAAGAATGATTTTTCCTTCATTGAGGATGATAAGGCGATCAACGATAGGCAACAATTCTTCCATCTTGTGCTCGACGATTAGCATGGTCTTCTTTTCTTCACGAACCATCTGGGTGATAAGTTCTAGAACCCGGTGACTCCCAATTGGGTCCAAGTTTGATGTGGGTTCGTCAAGAACGTAGATATCTGGATACATCGCCATGACCGCTGCAAGTGCACATGCTTGCTGTTCGCCTCCTGAAAGGCGGTGAGGACTTGTATTCGCATAGCGATCAAGCCGTACCAATTTTCTAAAGTTCTCCACACGGTTTATTATTTCATCACGTGGAACGCCATAGTTCTCAGCGCCAAAAGCAATCTCCTCGTTAACGGTAGGTGCGATTAATTGGGCCGCAGGATCCTGGAATAATAATCCTACACGCTGAGATAGGTATGCAATAGTATTTTTGCGTGTATTTTTTCCTTGAATTTGGACAGTACCCGTCATTGTACCACGAAAGAAATGTGGTACCAGTCCATTCAGCATTTGGCATAGAGTGGATTTTCCTGCCCCTGCTGGACCTGAAAGCATTATAATCTCGCCAGGTTCCATGCGGAGATTAATATTTTCAAGTGCAGGCTGGTCAGACCCTTGATAGGTAAAAGAAACATCTTCCATCAAAATATCGGCGTTGCCTTCCATTGCAACCACGCGTCCTAGGTGGCTCGTCTCGACTGATTATATGTTCAGATATTTAGCTGTTACATTGATACAAGATTTTAATCAAAAACAAGAATCAGTTATGCTCTAATAGTGAAAAAATCGCATTCTAAGCGAAAAAAAGGGACAAAACAGGTATTTTTCCGAGTTTTTCAAGGGTATATAAATGACCGTCAATGATTAATATTACTAGTTTATCATATCTCTTTTTCGGTGATTAAAATCACTGAATCAGAGTCATATCGTCGACCACTTTTGACGTCAAGGCAAGTTGCTATGATCGCTGCTTTTGGTGGTCTTGGATTTGCCTGGCGTGCTCTTGGACTAGTAATTCCATTATATCCTCCATACGTTCTTGATATTCGGGAAAGTATCAACGTGATCGCCGCCTTCGCAGGTGGACCTTGGGTTGCTGTCGGTGTTGGCATACTTATAGGCCTCCCATCGTCTGTACCGTTTTGTGATGTGATCTACTACCCACTAATCGGAATTATCCTATCGATTTTCAGCAAACATATCTTTGAGAAACGAGATGTAGCGTACGGCATTTATTCATTAGTCATCCTATCAATCGTCATAGCAGTAGCAGAAGCCATTGCACTAACCATTTTCAACTACGAATTAGCTATAGTGGGACTCGTTTCTTTCGAAGCTGAAATGATCGCATCCTTCCTCGGTGGAACCTATCTAATCTATGTTATACAAGCGATTATCCCACTCTGGATCATCCTGAAACTCTTCCCAGACTTCATGCGACCAGCTTGGTTATGGACTGGAGGCGAGGAGGAATAGATTATGTCTGAATTCTTTAAGAAGAATTGGTGGGCATGGTTTCTCATCATTATCATCATAATCATCATCCTCGCTGTGGTCAGGCTTCTCGGAGGAAGCACATGGGCTGATTGGTTTGGGCTGCAAATCATCAATTGGAATGTCTTTTGGGGTCAGCGCCCATTCAGTTACGAGAATATCGGACTATTAGCTTCTGCTGGAATCATGATCGCCCTGATCATCATTATCATAATCATAATCTTCTTCCTACGACGAACCTTCTTTAAAAAGGAATAGACGCTATATCGGGTTATCTCCCGTGTCTATTCCCTCCCCCTTTCTTTTTTCATATTGGCTAAGGTGACTTCTTGTAGCTCATGGAATTCTGATTGTATCGAAGTTTTTTGAGCGGGAATAATATTAATTTAGTGCGAGTATTTGTTCTTCATTCGAAGGATATGAGCTTATGACTTGGGAAACTATTGATTGGGAACTCGACTTGCTGGGAAAATTAGTGGCATTAGACACTACTAATACAGGTACTACGCGAAAGAACTATCCTGAATGTGCGTCTCTTATTAAGACCGAAGCTGACAAACTTGGGCTTAAAACCAAAATCATTGATGGAAAGAGTGCCACAGAAGATGGTGAATCGCGTCCGAATGTGATTGTTGATCTGGATACCGGATCCGATGTTACTGTGCTATTTGTGTGTCACTATGATGTGGTTCCGGTTGAACGAGAAAAATGGGAGACTGACCCATTCCATCTCACAATAAAAGGCGAAAAAGCCTTTGGACGGGGTGCCGCTGACGACAAATCAGGAATTGTCATCGGATTAGGTGCCATGAGGAAGCTGCTAGATAAAGATGTTGACATCAATTTACGTCTTTGTGCAGCTTGTGATGAAGAGACTGGTGGACCAGGGGGCATTAATTATTTGTTCAATCAGGCGAAAATAAGGGGAAATGCAGCTATTGTCGTTGATGCGGGCAACCAATATATCGGAATTGGAGCTAGCGGCTCGATTTGGGGCAAAGTCATTGTAAAGGGTGAAGGAGGACATAGTGGAAATCCTGATATCCTCGATAATCCAATCTATCGCGCGAGTCGTCTTATCCAAGCACTTGAAAACCATCACGAAACAATCAAAGAACAAACCACTAGTAGCCTTCGCGGACCCCCTGCGGCAGTAAAGCCCCAACTCTATGGACGATTATCAGTGAGCATGGTTAAAGCATGGCGAAAGGAAAATATCATCCCTGATAGTTGCGAGTTTCGGTTCGATCGCCGACTCACCCCTGAAGAAGACCCAGATGAAGCAGCCAAGAATATGAAAACCTTCATAGACGAGACCGCAAAACAACAGGGTGCAAAAATCAAAATGGAAATTATCAACAAAGCCTCAGGCTACTTTACAAAGCCTGAACATCCCTGGGTACAGCTTTTCCAAAAAGTTACCGAGAATACATTAGGTCGTGAATTCTATCTTGGTGCCGATTTAGGCTTCGATGATGGAATGTATCTTGCAGAAGTTGGTATCCCCGTTGTCACCTTTGGTGCCCTTCGGGATGGCACCCGCTATCATGGTCATAATGAATTTGTGTGGTTAGAAGATTTACGGGATTGCCGTGATGTCTTTGTTGCACTAGGCCAACTCTCAAAGGACCAGTTTAAGTTCTAAAAGCGTGCCATATTCCTAACAATACCCTATTCCTTGTAGACAATATGGACTATCCATGCGCTACCTAGGATCCATCCTGCAACTCCTAGTAACACGCCTCCCAGGAGTAAAACTGATGCCCAAGGACAACCTCCCCAAAGCATCCACCAGTTAGCTAAGGTTCCAAGAAGAGCGGTGCAAATCCAACCCCATAAGCTAACAAAGACTAGCTGAAATTGCCAAGCCCGTTGTAGCAACTGTACTTCTTGCTCTTCAGTCATTGGTTGCCTTTTAAGACTGATAGGGAGGATTCGTGTCCGGAACGAATCAATTCGGGGAAAGCGCCACAGCCACCAACTTAACAGAAATAGTTGAAAAGATGCATAGGGTATGCCTGAACACAATAAGATCGTGGGATTCACCAACAGTGTAATGGCGAAGAGAGTGACACCAATTAGGGCATGAATAATCGCTAACACTTTCACGCCATATCCTGATTCAAATGAGAATCTGCTAGCCAATCTAATCCACATCTGGTTTTGTCAAATTTTAAAATTGTGAGAAAAAGAGGCGGTTATTCTGTAACACGCCCCCTCCACCATATTATAATGCAGATACCCAAAATAATCAAATAAGCTCCAACGCCCGCAAAGAGCGCAATAATCGGTCCCACAGTGGGAAAGACAACCACATAGACGATAAGGGGAACAATAAAAATTAGCAGTGCAAGAATACAAGGCACCATCTCTCGAATTCTATTCTCCCATGAAGAGGGCTTTTTTGGTGGCATAAAATAAACTGTGTTATCATATTATATTACTAATATCCTCACACAAAGAAAATACAATAGGCATTTCCAGTAAATCATTACACACGATATCAGCAAAGAGATGAGAAATCAAACACATTCCGCTAGGAAAAAGTAAGGCACAATAGGATTTGATTAAACCTTAAAATTTGAGTGAGGATAAAGCTTATTCTAATGATGTTCAATTGGTGGATATTATGCCAGAGCCATTTCGCGTAATACAAATTGGGTTTGGAACCTTAGGTAAATGGATCTCAAAAGCGATTATCGAGCGAAAAAACCTCGAATTAGTTACGGTGATTGATATCGATCCAGCCCTTCAGGACAAGCAAGTGGAAGATTTTATCAAGGTGGACCAAAAGACCTCAACGACTATCAGGGATGATTTGTCAAAAGTATTAGATGAAACCCGTGAGAATCCTCCCGATGTAGCCATCGTTGCTACTTCTTCACATCTACAAAAGGTGAAAGCGACTATTCTCGCCTGTTTACAAGCAGGTTTGGATGTGATTTCACTTTGTGAAGAACTTTCCTACCCTTATGAGCGGCACCCACAATTATCAAAGGAATTACATGATGCTGCATTAAATAAAGGCAAAACTCTTCTTGGGACAGGAATCAATCCTGGATTTCTTATGGACCTTTTGCCCATTGTTCTAACTGCACCTTGTCAACAGGTAGACAGAATTCATGTGACTCGGAATATGAACTCCAGTTCACGTCGTGACGCATTTCAAAAGAAAGTAGGCACAGGAATGACTGAAAAAGATTTCAGGAATGCTATCGAAACCGGAGCCATTACTGGTCATGTAGGACTCGTTGAATCCATACGCATGCTTGGGGCTGCCCTCAATCTACAATTAGATCACATCGAAGAATTTCCACCCGAACCGGTAATAGCTACTGAAAAAATCATAACCACCTACACTACCGTAAATCCAGGAGAAGTCCGTGGGCTTAAAAGCCGAGGCATTGGACAAAAAGCCGGTGAAACCATTATAACTCATGACTTCAACGCTTACGCTGACGCTTCACCAGCCTATGATGAAGTGAAAATCGAAGGAAACCCAAATATCCAGCAACGAATCGAAGGGGGAATGCCAGGCGATGAAGGAACTGTTGGAATGCTAATCAACCTCATACCCCTAGTAATAACAGCACCTCCAGGTCTTCTCACAATGAAGGACATTCCTTGCCCACACAACACCGAACGCGTATGGAAATAATCACACTTACATCAAAAAGCTCCACAACAAAGGAGATAGGAATAGATGTTAGAGCACTATAAAGAAGTCACCAAAAAATCCAAAGCCGACTGGGATCGTTCCCGCAGAATATTCCCTGGCGGCATGAGCCACAATATACGAACTTTCGGGCTCGATCGGGTTCATGTTTATCCACCTTTTATACAGCGTGGCGACGGTAGCCACATCTGGGACGTGGATGGTAACGAATACATAGACTATTGGATGACCCATTTCTCTCTCATCTTGGGTCATAATTACCCCGCTATCCGAAAAGCCATCTTAGGCAGACTAGATTACGGAGTTCATCTAGGGGCTCTTAATGAACCACAGATTGAATTTGGTGAACTGCTCCAAGACGCGATTCCATATATGAAGCTATTACGTTTAACTACAACTGGCTCCGACGCCACGATGTATTCGACCCGTCTGTGCCGATTATTTACAGGCAAAAAATTAGTAGCCAAAGTCAATGGTGGCTGGCATGGAGGTAATGACTCCCTATGCTACCATCTCCACTACCCTTACAAAGATGAGCCTTTCTTCACTGGTGCCTATTTCGAATTCAACGATCGCAACAGCTTTGATTCCCTTCTCAAAGCCCATGGAAAGGAATTAGCTGCCATCATTATTGAACCGGTTCTTGGAGCTGGTGGAGGACTAGCCCCAGAACCCGAATTTCTTTCCTACCTCAGAGAAGAAACAGAAAACCATGATATCCTCCTAATATTTGATGAAATCATAACAGGATTCCGCCTCTGTTTTGGAACAGCAGGCAACAGAGTATACGGAGTCGAACCCGACCTAGTTACCCTTGGCAAAATTGTTGCAGGGGGAATGCCTCTCGGAGTATACGGTGGTCGCGAAGACGTGATGAAACTAGCGGCGCCGGGAGCACCTAGTGGTCGCTGGGTTGGTGGAGGAACATTTTCTGCCCACCATCTCACTATGGAATCCGGAAAAGCCACCCTTAACGCTCTCAAAGCTAACAAGGATGAATACTCTCAGCTTAATCGGCGAGGAAACAAATTCCGTGAAGAAATAACAGCAATTTTCAACGACGAAGGAATACCCGCCCTAGCCACTGGGGAGGGTTCCATTGCTTTCCTCCATCTTCTCAAATCTCCCCTAACTGATAAATATCTCACCCCCTCACAAATCGGTGAAGTCTTTGATAAAGAACGCACCGACCTTTTGCAAGCCACCCTCGTCGAAGAAGGCATCTTTGGCTATCATGGGCTCGGAGCACTTTCTTTTGCACATTCTGAAGCCGATATTCAGCATACTCTAGAAGTAGTCCAAAGAATTGCCCCGAACTTCAAAGCCCACACGGACTAAACATACAGCCTTTCAGGTTATATTGTGCCACTTTGAATTTCCGCAATATATAATGCCAGATAGTTGCCTTGCAATGGTTAGGTGACTGTTGTGTCAAAAAGTTACATGCTTGGAAAAATGACTTGGCCCGAGGTAGAGCAACGTCTTACTGAATCAAATATCGCTATTATCCCTGTAGGTTCAACTGAGCAACATGGACCTGCCCTCCCCCTTGACAATGATCACTTCACAGCACTCGAATTTGCCAAGATGGCTGCAGAACGGTTGTGGACGAAGGTTAAGGTCGTGGTGACTCCTCCCATATGCTTTGGCTATTCTCCTCATCACATGGGATTCAAGGGCACGATTACCTTGAGGGAAAGTACACTTACTGACACACTCTTTGATGCGTG
>JABXGS010000267.1 GCA_016550425.1 archaeon | reverse complement strand
GGATCGAGGATTCGGGCAAGCATGAATTGGGTAATCACATTTGGATATTCCCCATACCCGTACAGCCCTTCTGGTTTGAAAACGTCATATCCGGTGGCGACAATTGCTGTGCCAACTGTGATATCAGTATCTTTGGGTTGTTCGTCAAGATGAATTGCATTTACTGGACAGAGTTTTTCACATTTGCCACATTTTGTGCATGTGTCAAAATCAATCACAGGTGCCCGTGGAACAGCCTGAGGATAGGGGTAGTAAATGGCCTTCCGGTTAGCTAAGCCGGAGTTGTATTCATCAGGTACTTCGACTGGACAGACATCCATACATTTGCCACAGAGGGTGCATGTATTGATATCAACACCCCGGGGTTTACTATGAAGCCGGGCTTCGAAATTCCCGATATAGCCACTGAATCGTGAAACTTCTGTTTGGGTGTACACATGGATTTTGGGATCATTGAGAAGGATCCGTTTTGACAAACACTTGCGTGCCATTTCTCCGTGACGTGGAGGGACACAAACGCCACACGTATCGGTCATGAAGACGAATCCTAATTGTGCGGATTTGCCACCGAGTGCTGGACTGCGTTCCACAAGGTGCACTTCATAACCATTATCAGCTAGAAGTGTCGTGGCAGCGATTCCTGCAATTCCTGCACCGATAACCAGACATACTGGCGGTACTTTTTGAGTTGTGGATCCAATCGATTCAAGCTGCGCTGCGCGGTAGACACCAGCGCGAATGAGATCTTTAGCTTTCTCCGTGGCTCCAGCATAGTCATCTTTCTGTTTCATGTGTGCCCAAGAAACTTGTTCCCGAATGTTGACCATTTCAAAAAAGAACGGGTTAATCCCTGCTTCTAGTACAGTTCGACGGAAAGTGGGTTCATGCAATTTGGGACTACAAGAGGCAACAATAACTCGATTAAGATTATGCGCTTTGATATGTTTCTTTATGATATTTTGTCCTTCTTCAGAGCACGTAAATAATTGCCAACCCGCATAAGTGACGTTCGGAAGAGTCTTTGCATATTCTGCGACTGCCGGTACATCAACAACTTTGGCAATATTTGTGCCACATTTACAGACAAAAACACCGATTCGTGGTTCTTCGACCGTCATTTTTCTAGCCTCCATTGCTCACCTTGATATTTGCTACAGCTTCACGAGCAAAAGCTGCAAACTCCTTCGCATCACGTCCGATTAATTGTACAACCTGAACTCTTTCTGGAGTAACCCCAGATTGGATGAGAAGATTCTGGACCACCTGCGCACGACTGTTAGCCATCCGTGCTCCGCGCCCGTAGTGACACAGCGTTGAATCGCAAGCAAAGAGAATTACGCCATCAGCGCCTGCTTCAAGTGTTTGAAGAAGCTTAGGCGCTGAAATACTTCCAGTACATGGAACTTCGAGAATATGGAGATCAGCAGGATATTGTAACCTTTCCTCACCAGCTTCATCGATTGCCCGGTAAACACATTCGTTACAAGCAAAGCCAACAATTAGATTTTCTGTCTCTTCAACACCGTTTCCTAATAAACCTTCAAGTGCAGAGTCTATTACAGTTGGATTCGTATTAAGAGGTCCTATAGCACCTACCGGACACACTGCCATACATTCTCCACATGATTGGCACCGAACTTCATCAACTACCACACAATCCCCGTTTGTGTCAAATGAAATTGCTTGGGAGGGACATGCAGTAATACACAACCCACACGCATTACATAGATCTTTATTCACAACAGCAGTATCCAAATCCTTCGTGAGTGATTGAGTAGCAAGCCATACCGCTGCTTGTTCGGCTGCCGCACCTGCAAGTTCAACTGATTCAGGAATATCCTTAGGCCCGTGGCAGGTTCCTGCAAGAAAAACCCCATTAACATCCGTTCGGGCCAAAGCAACCTTCTCGTCGAGAGCTTCAAAGAAGCCGAGTGAACCAAGAGGAACCCCAAAGATTTTAGCAAGCTCTTCTGTTCCTGGTGAAGGCATCATCGCACAAGAGAGAACCACTAAATCAGGTTCAATTGATTTCGTCACCCCATTGGGAGTAGTATACTTGACGATTGGTTTCCCATTGGATTGAACAATTTCCACACTGTCCCCGCGGTAGACGACATTGATATTATATTCATCGCAAGCCCTCACATAGAATTCATCAAAGCCTTTCCCGCCAGCACGGATATCGCGTGCGAGGATAGTGATGTCAAGATCAGGGTCGTATTCGAGTTTTGCGAGTTCCGCATGCTTAATCGCAGCCATACAGCAGTAGGATGAACATTGCCAACTGTATCTTTCGTCTCGACTTCCCACACATTGGATCATCACAATTTTTTCAGGTTTGCGACCATCCGATGGCACTTCTAATTTCCCACCAAATGGTCCAACCGAATCAATCATCCGGATAAACTGCATTTGTGTAATCACATCTGGATTCTCAGCATAATGCAATTCAGGGACCACCGAGGGATCAAATTCCTTGAATCCTGTAGCCAAGATAACGCTGCCTACTTGCACCTTGACCGTTTCGTCCTTCATCCCATAATCAATTGCATCTGCCGGACAAACCTTCTCACACACTCCACATTTATCAGCGGTGAGTTTCTTGCAATGTTCGGCATCAATCGTTACTTTACGCGGCACACTTTGAGAAAATGGCATATAGATGGCTTTTCGTTTCGCAATCCCCCATGACCAATCATCATCAACTTTAGTTGGACATTTCTCGACACACTGTAAACAACCCGTGCATTTATCCCAATCCACATAAGTCGCCTTTTTGTTCAGGGTCAGCAACCAATCCTTACCATTATGTTCAGCAGCCACTAGATCCGTGTACGGATACAATACAATATTTGGATGCGTTGCCGCCTCTGCCATTTTAGGACCCAAAATACAAATCGAACAATCAAGAGTGGGATACGTTTTGTTGAGAACGGCCATATGCCCGCCGATAGTTGGTTCTTTTTCAACGAGATGAACTTTGATTCCACGATCAGCAAGGTCTAGAGCCGCTTGGATTCCAGCAATACCTGCGCCTAATACAAGCACTTCTTGGGTGACTGGGAAGATTTTGGTAGCAATGGGGCTTTGGGCAGTAACCCGGAAGACAGCAGCACGAATCAGGCGTTTAGCTTTGGCAGTCGCGCCTCTGGGGTCGTCTTTATGAACCCAGGCGCAGTGTTCACGAATGTTGGCGAAGGTGATTTGTCCACGAGTGAGACCAGCTTGTCCAGCAGCGTGGTAGAAGCGAGGCCCGAAGAGGTGGGGGCTGCATGCTGCGATGACGAGGCGGTCGAGTTTCTTTTTGGTGATGGTTTCTGTGAGCTTTTGTAGGGGTTCATGTTGACACCAGTCGTTGCGTGTTTCGACGTGTTTAACTTGGGGAAGGGTTTCAGTGAAGGTGGTGAGAGCTTCGAAGTCTAGGGTACTGCTGATGGTATCACCGCATTTACAGAGAAGGACGCCAATTTTCATTATGTGGCACCTAGGGTGGGGGGAGTAGGTTAGCCGTTGTCAAAGGCACATATATACTCATCACTCATACGATAGTTTATTCAACGGCGAACCAAGAGGATTAGGGTGTATGATGGAAATCAAGCAGTTTGGCGACACTGTGACCTGTATTAAGACCGCCTCACCCTTGAGTGGACAGGCGATAATGTGGGTATATGCATATTTAGTGGAAGATGTGCTGATTGATGCAGGATGCTGGAACGCGGTTGAGGAGTTACGGAGTTTTGCACAACAGCATTCTGTTAAACGTGTATTTGTGACACATAATCATGAAGATCATTATGGTGGCAGTGCGGCGTTTCTCCCTAATGCCGAGGTGTTTGCTGGACCAGTGACCTTGAAGGCGTTGCATGAACCATATCCATTGCCAGAATTCTTTCAGTTTGTATGGGGACTTCCTGAACCGGTAGCCGAGGCCCAAGAATTTACTGAGCCATTGCTTACTGTTGGTGATTTGGCATTTGAGATCATGGATTTATCTGGACATTGTGAGGAGATGATGGGGTTCTGGGAACCCGATCGAAGGTGGTTTTTCTCCTCTGATGCAGTACCGCTTCCATCACGGAAACAGATGGCAATGCCCGAAGAGAATATTCCCAAAATGATTCAGCGAATGCATGAAATCCAAGACAAGAAACCAGAAGTGCTATTTGATGGCCACCGAGGACCGATCGTAGATCCAGCAAAGCATATTGCAACTCGAATCCTGTTTCTCTCTGAGTTGCAGAGCCGGGTGAAAGAGTGGGTGGCTGAGGGAAAAACCATATTAGAAATCAAGACGGCACTCGGGTTTCCGGAACCATGGTATCTTCCTAACACGGAGGGGCGATTTGGGGTTGAACATTTACTTCGATCACTCGCAGAAGACCAAGTGAGCTAGATTGCTTTTTCTACAACAAAGTGGTTTTTTTGGGGGAGCGATGAAAAGGTTTTATACCGTTCATTGAGCGGGTGTTGAATAAGGGGTTTGAAGCTAACCAGGAACTAGGTGCCAAGTAATTGACACTTTAGGCTACCTAATACCCTCGCCACAGGAGGATCGACAAATGCCTACTCCTACGCGTCCTGCTTCTTCATCATCTGTGCCTGCAAGACGTAATTCACAAGACCGTTTTCGTCGCCTTGTTGATACTACTGGGGCATTGGTTGTTGGCGTTGATCCACAGGCAAGAATCACATTGTTTAATCGTCGCTGCGAGGAGGTTACTGGCTATGCCAAATCGGAGGTTCTTGGAAAAAACATCGTTGAACTATTCATCCCAGTAGAAGAACGTTCTGAGCTATTGAAACGTTTTCAGAACCTTGTTCAGGGCATAATACCATCCTATTCACCGCAAGCGCACTGGATTACAAAATCCGGCGAGAAACGCTTGATGCGATGGAACAACACCTTTGTCCGTGACCAGGAGGGGAATATCGAAGAGATCTACGGTGTCGGTATTGACATTACAAAAGAGAAGGAAATGGAATCGGCGCTTGAGGAAGCAGAAGCCAAGTATTATAACCTGATTGAAAAATCCCTTGAAGGATTTGTTATAATTACTGGAAACCCCCCAAGAATTGTGTTCTCAAACCAGGTAGCCTCGGAAATTTCAGGATATTCCTCAGAAGAATTGCGCTCCCTATCCCCCTCTGAGTTTACGTCCCTCCTTCTCCCAGAAGATCAAGAGAACCTCATCGAAAGAAGCCAAAAGGTATTGGATGGAAGCCCGCCTGTCCAACGAGAATTTCGAATCCACAGGAAGGATGGGAGCATTTCGTGGATTCGTGCTTTTGGTTCACGAATTGAATATAAGGGAGAGTCGGCGCTCCAACTTGCTTTTATTAACATTTCCGAATGGAAAGAAGTCCAACTTGCCTTAGAAGAATCAGAAGCCCAGTATCGAAGCCTCTTTGATAGCGTCCCTGTGGGAATCTTCCGGACAACTCCAAATGGTGAAATTCTTGACGCAAATCCTAGTCTAGTTGAAATGTTAGGATATCAAGAAAAGAACGAACTCCTGAAGCACAAAGCCTCAGAGTTTTACCTTAACGTAGATGCCAGAAAACACTGGGAAAACCTCATCAGAAAAGAGGAAATTGTGCGGGGCTTTGAAGCAGAGTTCAAGCGTAAAGATGGCGAAATCATCTGGATCGAGTTGAATGCTCGGGCAATCCATGACACGGACGGTGAGGTTTATTGTTATGAGGGAACGCTCGAAGACATTACAGAACGGAAGAACGCAGAAATCAAATTATTATCTTCCCATCAGCGAGCAGAATTCCTAGTTGACCTAATGGCACATGATTTGAATAATATCAATCAAGGCATTATGTTGACGCTCGAATTGATGGAAAGTGATAAACAGTTACCTGAACATATCCGAGAAGGACTGCAAGCCTCTTTAGATCAGGTGGAACGAAGCGCCGAACTTATCTCAAACGTGAAACGATTTCAATCCTTGGAATCTGAACCCCGACGATTATCTACACGAGACTTGGCACCACCTTTTCACGCTGCAGTGAGAGCAGTGGAACGTGCCTTTCCCAACAAACAGGTTTTCCTTTCAACGAATATTGAAGATCATCAATATTTAGTACATGTTGATGGATTCCTCACTGAACTATTCTTTAATATCCTTCATAATGCCGTGAAAATGGATCGAAATTCTCTTGTTAAAATTGAGGTCACAGCTAGTTATCACGATGACGGTCTTGTAAAAGTTGAGGTACAAGACCAAGGTCCTGGTGTCCCCGATTCCGAGAAGCAGCGAATATTCAACCGATACCCCCATGGCATGGAAGGAGTCCGTGGTTCAGGTATTGGTTTAACCCTTGTTCAGCAAATTCTGCAACGTTATGGAGGACAACTTTGGGTCGAGGATAGAATTCCGGGGGACCATACACAGGGAGCAAATTTTGTCCTACTTTTACCGAAGGAGGGTCGATGATGGTTTCAATTTTTATTGTTGATGACGATGAAAACCTTCATCGAGTCTATCGTTCCTTCTTTTCTATGAAGGGCTTTGATGTAGTAGGGAGCGCCTTTGATGGAGCCGAAGCAGTGAAGTTATTTCAGGCTTTGAATCCGCGACCTGATGTGCTGCTCATGGATTACCGGATGCCCATCAAGGATGGTGTCTCGGCAACACGAGAAATCCGAACTTTGGATCCTGCCACAAAGATTATTTTCCTAAGTGCAGATGAAACGGCTAAAGAGCAAGCCATAAAAGCAGGGGCAATTTCATTCCTCATCAAGCCAGTGCGGTTTGCCCAACTGCTTCAAACCATTACTCAAGTGTTGGACAACCAGTAAGCATTTTTGCCTGCAAACATTATCCAAAAGAGGATAAGTCGTATATACCTTAACTCTATACGGTGTAGCTATCCTCTCTGAATATTCAACACCCCTTTCATGGTGATTCATTGTGATCGTTCCAAAGCAAATGCCCGTTGAAAAAATCCTGAAGACTATTGAAGGTCTCAAAAACATCCTTATCGTCGGTTGTGACGGCTGTTCTGGCATTTACCAAGTCGGTGGCGAAAAGCAGGCAGAAACGCTGGCTAAGCTGATTCAGATGCATCGCCAACTAAATAACGAACCCAGCGAAGTCAAACACACCATCGTCTTACGCCAATGCGACCGCCAATTGGTCGCAACAACGCTCCGACCTCAAATAGAGAATGTTGACGCCATGGTTTCTCTTGCCTGTGGCGTCGGTCCTCAGACCCTCATCGATGTCTTTCCAGACATGAAGGTCTTTACCGCTGTTGACACGTATGGCATGGGTGGCAAAGACCGAGAATTGGGTCATTTCTTTGAATATTGTAGTGGATGTGGTGATTGCCTACTGAACGAAACTGGTGGCATTTGTCCCATGACTCGGTGCCCCAAGGCTTTGGTGAACGGCCCATGTGGTGGCATGTTGGAAGGCAAATGTGAAGTTGGCGATTACAAGAATGATTGCGC
>JABXGS010000056.1 GCA_016550425.1 archaeon | reverse complement strand
TCGGCGCCCAAGCCTAGTCATCCACCAAGTGGCGTTGTTGTGTTGGTACTAATTAGAACCCACACTGATTCTGACTGGCGTTATCCAGGGTATACGACCTATGCATAGCCATCATCGTGAAGACCAAGGAGAGGACGGTCCTCCTAGGCTCGACACCCATATGCACGGCATAAGGGCTGAAATGGTAGTAAAAAGGAGGGACGCACATTGAGCTACTTAAGGCTTTCGCAGTCTTTGGTAGCTCTTCACGGCTCCAGCCTTCGGGTTTTAGCAACCGCATTAAATTAAGTTTTCGGTTTTCTCGTGAAAAACTAGTCAATGACCAGCTTCTGGAACCATTATGTGGACACACATTCTACCTCAGATCTAGTATACTAATTACTTATTCCGGATAACATCCTAGTGTCAGATATAATTCCTGTTAGGATGTGAATTCCTAATATGAAAAAGGAACAACGGAAACGTGCACGTGAGCTTGGGCTGATAATTGGTTCCATCCCTCCTGGACCTCGTAATGCTATATCTGACGTTTCCGGTGTCTTAGTAGGGCATTCGACTCTCATTGAGGGAGAAGGCCAACTTGTTCCCGGGAAAGGACCGATACGAACAGGCGTCACGGCGATCCTACCCCACGAGGGAAACCTGTTTCTTGAACCAGTAATTGGAGCTGTACACATTATCAACGGCTTTGGTAAGGCTGTAGGACTAGCACAATTGATGGAATTGGGACGTATTGAAACGCCCATACTTCTCACAAGCACACTAAATGTTGGAATCGTCGAGGATACTGTAACACAATATGTAATCGAACATAACCCGGAGGCTGGTATCAAAAAAACCACCCCGAATCCCATCGTCGCTGAATGTCATGACGGTTACCTCAATGATGCGCAAGGACGTCATGTCCGACAACCTCACGTCTATGAAGCGATACAAAAAGCATCTACCAAAGTGGAAGAAGGATGCGTAGGGGTTGGCACAGGAATGATGGCCTATGGCTATAAGAGTGGCGTTGGCACGGCTTCTAGAGTTCTTCCCGAAAAACAAGGAGGTTATGTCGTGGGAAGCCTCGTTGTTCCTAATTGCGGGAGAAAGGGAGATCTCATATTAAACGGAGCCCCAATCACAACACTTCTAAAACAAGCATCTAGTGTGTCTTCGGATCACCCTCGTGTCGAAGGAGGTTCGATTGTTGTCATTATTGCCACCAATGCTCCCCTTTCATCCCGACAATTGGGCCGAATGGCACGGCGAGCAGTAATTGGAATAGGACGAACAGGAAGCGTAGTTAGCCATGGAAGTGGAGATTTTGTTATTGCATTCAGTACCGCCCATCGTGAACCTGAGGAAACATCACTAGTAACTATTGAACGAACTCAATTAAATGAAAGATTGCTAACCGCTTATTTTGAAGCTGTTGTAGAGGTTACAGAAGAAGCAATTGTAAATGCACTCTGTATGGCCACTAGCATGAAAGGTCGAGATAACCATATCGGAGAATCGCTGCCTATTGAGGAACTCCTCTCAGATGAAAGAGTCAAATAGTTTTCAAGAATTTAATTCTTTTAATTGAGCTCAGAATTTAGGTGTTCTTCTTCGAGTGCCTATCTTGAAATGATTGTAGAAAGTATCCAGTATATCATATGCGATATTGTCTGCGTGATCGCCGATTCTTTCTAGGTTTCGAAGTATTTCGGTGAACATCACATCAGCTTCCGGTGCGCATAGACCATCAGTTGTTCTTTTTATGTGTGCACGTTTAGCTCTCCTTTCTAAGACATCAACTTCGTCTTCTAACTCCACCGCTTGTTTAGCGATGATTTCGCTCCTTTTCTTCATCGCCCTAATCGCGGCAACATAGGTTTCTTCAACTTTTTCGAACAGTTGGGCTAAATCCTTTAGTGCTTTCTCGGAGAAAGGTATTTGTTCATTCACTCGACGAACACCAAACTCAGCTAGATTGTTGGTCATATCGCCTACACGTTCAATATCAACAATAATATTCAGTAATTTTATTCGCCACAACTTCTGCCTTTCGGCTAAATCCTCTTCTCTAATCTTATCAATGAACAGTTCTGTTTCATCGCAATAATCATCCACTTCATCTTCTAATTCGAGCGCCTTTTCAGCAGCTTTTAGATCCTCGTCAACAATAGCCAATTTACTAAGACCTAGCATTTTGAGCGTTATCTCGGCAATGCTAGTTACTTCTCTTTCTGCCTCTTGTAAAGCCAGTTGTGTGAAGTTAAGCATTTTTTCATCAAAGAAATGCCTTGGTTTGAGTTCACCTTCTTTCTTTGAAATTACCCGTTCACAGAACCAAACGAGTGCACCAACGAACGGAATGAACAGTAGGCTCACCAATACATTGAAAATTGTATGGGCATTGGCTATCTGACGAGGCAAATCAAGACTGGTTAATCGCACTAATCCCGCAAACGGTAGAAGAAACGGTAGAAAAATGAAAACTCCAACTACATTTATTGTAGCCTGAGCCATGGCAGTCCGTTTCGCTGGTCGTGTGGCTCCAATTGATGCAAATAACTCTAAGAAGGTGGTCCCAATGTTGGCACCCAAAATAAGGGCAATCGCTGCCTCCAAATTGATACCCCCCGCCCTCCCAAATACGATTACTAAACTAGTTGTTGCGGAGCTGCTTTGTGTGACTCCCGCAATCAAGGCGCCTATCAGAATTCCAATAAAAGGATTTTGACCATAGGTGTTGATTAGGTAAATAAAAATCGGTAAATTCACAAGAGGTTCTATTCCCAACCCCATGACGTCCATTGCGAAAAATAGCAACCCCAAGCTGAACCCAATTTTTGCTACAAATTTTACCTTTTCATTTTTGGACAGAAAGCCAACAAAGAAAGCTATAGCAATAAGTGGAAAATAAGCAAACCCGATATTAAACGAGACAATCTGTGCAGTGATTGTAGTTCCGATTTCTGAGCCAAGCATGACATTCACTGATTGTCGAAAAGTCATGATTCCCGCATTGACCATTCCGATTAACGTTAGAACCGTGATGCTGGAACTCTGCGTCATGATTGTGGTAGCCGTTCCTACCCCCATACCTTTTATGGGATTATCAGTGGTCTTTTCCAGAATCTTGACAACCCGTGGACCCGATATTCTCGCCAAACTATCGCTAAGCAATTTAACACTATACATGAAGAGCGCAAGACCACCGATGATTGTGAATAGGATGGTTACCGTGTCTAAGACCTGCATGGAATGGCTCTCCAAAAAATCATGAGTTGCGCTTGGGGTCCCTCGGTTCGAGGACGCATATATAACTTATCTAAGTAATCTATATATACTGATTAGATTCTATACAAGAAGTAATTTTCCTAACGGGTGACCACAATGTCAACAGAAACACGAAAGGTTCAACTTACTGGTGGAGCTACCTACATTATTTCCTTACCGAAGCAGTGGGCAGAGAAAGCTGGACTCAAACCGGGAAGCGAAGTGCAACTCGTTCCCCAGGACCGCCATTCCTTGCTCCTTTATACTGCCGCATCCCCGGAAGCAGCAGAGCTTTCTGAAAGTCGTGTCGAGATTCCGAAAGATATTTCCACGGAAGATATTGTCCGGAATTTTATTACCCAATATTTAGCCGGATTTGATATCATTCACCTGGATCTCCAGTATGTAACCGCTGAACAACGTGTTATCGTAAAGGATGCTATTCGCCGGTTATTGATTGGAGCAGAAATTGTTTCAGAAACTACAGAGCGAATTGTTGCCCAATGCTTTTTAGGCCAAGCAAACTTACCGCTGTTAAATGCATTGGAAAGGATGGAAGCCTTAGTACGATCCATGCAAAATGATTCGGTTATTGCCTTATTGGAGGGTGATAAACGCTTAGCCGAAGAGGTAGTGCAACGCGATCCTGAAGTAGACCGCTTTTACTTTTACATTGTTCGGCAATTAACCGCCGCTGTTGGTCGCACTGATCACATTCGTAAAATTGGATTGACGAGTCCGCAAGCTTGTTTAGGATATCGTATGGTTGTAAAGAGTATTGAACGGGCAGGAGATCATGCCACGCGAATAGCGTCAATTGCAGCTTCGACGACGCTTCCGGAAAGGTCACCCCTATCAAATACGATTACAAAGATGCACCAGTTATCCGATACTGTATTTCAAGACTCATTGAAAACTCTTCGAACTGTGGATGTCCCGTTAGCACACAAGACCATTCGTCGTGTCGATGAGATTGTGAATCTTGAAGACAAGGGTATTCGGTATCTACTAGGCGGGAAATATCCTGTTGAGACTGTGTTAAATCTTCGATTGGCTCTTGAGAGCCTACGACGAATTGCGGAGTATGGATCTGACATCGCTGAAACGGCAATCAATTTATCGGTCGAACGCTAGCCTATAACTAACGGATTAAAAATTGAATTGAGCGCCACAGTAGGCACAAAATCGAGCGTCAGCATCGTTTTCTGTTTTGCACTGTGGACAAATCAAAGCGGACCCTTCGCTAGGCTCTTCAAAAAGGTCTTGGAGAGGTAAGGATTCGGCCATATGAATTTCATTTACGGCTTTAGCAGAAGTGTAAATAGGGCTCCAAAGGATTCGCTTGTTATCCTTAACTCCATGTGTGGGACATTCAAGTAAGACCACAGTGAAATGTCCCTTTACCCCTGATCGCTTGGGTTTTGCCGGTTCACCGCAGACATTACATCGAAAAAGGCGATTCCCGACAGCGCCGATCCATTCACTGAGTCGACTATAAGGTAAGAATATGCGTCGAACACGCCGATGAACGGGGCATCGTACGTAGGCGGCTAATGGTTGGAGTTCTTTACTTTTTGAAACTTGAACCTCATCAACTTTTAGAAGAATATAGGGTCTCCCACAAGGGCAGGTTAGAGCGCCTTCCCATGCGATGTCAGTTTCAGATTCCGAACCGGTTATGATTCGTTCCTCCTTGCTTGTTTTCGAGTTTGGATACTTAAGGTTTCGCGACAGGTCAAGAAGGCTTTTGGAAAATGAGTATGTATTCGTGGACCTTGTTGACGCGAAAAGTGGTAGGAAACCCGAGGGGTCGAAGATTATGGTAGTCTTTTCGTCTGTCCCAGATGATGATGTCTTCAAGTTGGTACCCGTTTTGAATCCATTGTTGGATGCAATCAATATGAAAGGGAAAGAATCTGTTTTTCTTACGAAGATCCATTACAATTAGGATACACCAGTGATTAGGTTTGAGAACTGAGAAGAGTTGCTTGGAAACAATACCCAATGCTGCTAAAAAATCAGAATAATTTGAGATGTTACCAAGATCTTGGGTTGATGTTGTGTAAGGTCGTGGAGTTTTTCCATCAGCGGTCCGTCGTTGTCGATGAATATTCCAATAAGGTGGGGATGTCACGATAAGATCGATTGATTCAGGAGAGATATGGTCTGTTAGTTTTTGTGAGTTTTCGCAAAAGACTTGAACATTGGATGTTGACAAGCCTAGCCGTTGCTCTGCCAGTTCTATGTATTCTCTGGAAATATCGAATCCAATGGCTTGACAACCTTGCTTTTGTGCCGCGAGTAGAGTGCTTCCAGCACCCATGAATGGATCGAGAACAGTATCGCCAGGTTTTGTGTATATTTTTATTAATCGCTCAACTAGTTTCTCGGGGAAAAGTGCCGGGTGTTGAAGACGACTCTCTTCTGATGTTTTCCCAATTTCCCAAATGCTAATCGAGTACCGTGTCCAGGTTTTTCCATCCAACGCATTAAGTTTAGTCTTCTGAAGATTAGTAGGACTTGTCGTTTCGAACACACCCTATAATATGGGGTAGCTGCTTCTTAGCTAATAAATCGCACATTTTAAAAAAGCTAGATTGTGAAGCTTGTTTCCTTCTTTTCGGAGGTTAATGCCTTGCTTAAGACTAAACGAGACAGACTTGTAAAGGCTTTTTCCACATTTTCACCAGTTAATGCGGAAGTTTCGAAGAAATAGGCTTTAAGGCGGCGTCCCAGTCGATCTCCTGAATTTGTACTAACTACTCGTTGGGCAGCTAGATCAGATTTTGTTCCCCAAACGGCGGGTACATAGTCGTCTAAAACAGCAGTGACTTCGGGGACCCATCGTTTCTCAATATGACGAAAAGACTCTGGGCGTGTGATGTCAAATACGAAAATAACACCTTGGGCTCCTTCATAGTATCGTTTTCGAAGTGCGCTGAAGCGTTCTTGCCCGGAGGTATCCCACAAGGCTAGGTTTACATCGAAGCCGTCAACTACAAGTTCCTTATTCGTGACGTCCATGGCAATTGTTGTGAGATAGTCTTCAGTGAAGGTGTTTGTGGCATATCGTCGAACTAGAGAGGTTTTTCCAACGGCCCAATCACCACATATGATGATTTTGAATATGTACTTGTTTGAATTACTAGCGGACAAAGTCTTTCCCCGCCTATTTGCTAGTTTCCGAATATCGGTTTTAAAGCTGTCGTCAAAATGGCAAGGATATGCTTGTGTGTAGTTTTAGTTAACAACTAATTTCTCGGTACCATAGGGGCATAATGTGTTCAGGGGACAGGTTAGACATTGAGGATTCCGTGCTGTACACTGAGCGCGTCCATGAGCAATGAAAAGACGATTTACCCGGTTCCACAGCTCACGTGGTAGGAGAGCCATGAGATCCTTTTCCACCTTCGAAGGAGTTTTTTCAGCACTTAGACCTAAGCGACGGGAAAGACGAAAAACATGGGTGTCAACGGCAATCCCTTCTACGATGCCAAAAGCGCGATTGAGAATTATATTTGCTGTTTTTCGACCCACCCCTGGAAGTCGAATGAGTTCTTCCATAGTTTGGGGAATCGTACCACCAAACTCTTCAATAAGCATTTGACAGGTAGCTTGCAGGTGCTTTGCTTTTTGTCGATAATAACCAACTTTGAAAATATCTTGTTGAAGTTCAGAAGAAGCGACTGATACAAAATCTTCAGGTTTATGATATTTCTTAAACAAATCTTTGGTAACTTGGTTCACTTGAACATCAGTGGATTGCGCAGATAAGATTGTAGCAATTAGGTATTGAAAGGGAGTACGACCCTTAAGGGTCAACGGTTCTTGGGGATATTGATTTTCGAGAATATTGATGATTTGCATTGCTCGTTGTTTGTTATCAGTTTGGACCAAAGTGAATCCCTTCAGTATTATTTTCAAGGCGTTGTCTAAATTGAAGTTTCCCCTCTTGCCAGTATAGCTTTCGGTCGCATCTTAGGCACCCACAACAATCCATATATAATGCGGGTAATCAATCAAATCGTGGTTCAGCGATGAAGGACGACTGCCGGTGGTTTCTCCAAAGAAACCGCTGAGGAAGCTCCTTTCTCCCTTAGGCAACGGTACGGCGAAAGTCGTAAGGCGAGAGCTTTGCTCTGGGAACAGAAACGACACGCCCAGCGCTGACATGACGATGAGGCAGTTGAAGACCAAGGGTGACTTTGGTCTAAGCAGCGGGCTGGTAACAGTACGCATGCTAACCTGTTGAGAATGGCGTTGGAATCGATGAAACGGCCCATCACCGTGGGAGCAAGCCCAAATAGGCCATCAATGAGGAGCCTACTGAGGTGGCGGGTAGGGTGCTTAGCTAGATGTCGTCATTCTATTCAAGGTAACTTGAATGGTTGAACAGAAAAAGGGCTACTCTCATTACTGAACCACACCTTTTCCCCTTAAACGGTGGAGAACAGTGGAAGCTCCTAAAATATCTGTACTGCGCATCCCCGGCTGTGATCCGAAGAAGTGCAGTGCCCTTAAGCTTTCCCGCCATAAACTGATTTCACTTCTACATAGCTTTCGCCAAATTCGAGGACGACCAATTGTCTTAAACCCATTTGCATCTCAAGCATTTTCCCCCGCTGATTTGGTTCAAGCGCAAAAAGCGGGTATTCTAGTATTGGATTGTTCTTGGAACGACGCTGAGGAAATGTTTCAAAAACGTATTCGTGGAGAACCACGCGGATTGCCATACTTAGTTGCGGCAAATCCTGTTAATTATGGTCGGGTTGGAAAACTTTGTTCAGCAGAAGCTATTGCCAGTGCCCTATTCATTCTAGGTTACATTCGCGAAGCTGAAAAAATCTTAAGTCTCTTTAAATGGGGCCCCCATTTTCTAACGCTTAACTCAGAACCGTTGAAAGATTATCAAAATGCCACGAATAGTAGCGAGGTTGTTCAGAAGCAGTTACAGTATATGCCTCCAATTAACTACGATAAGTGAACCATTTCCTGGGTTATTCGCTGATAGGAATGCGGAAATTATAAGCAATGGGGCTGGCCATTGGATTTGCTAAGATTCTGGGAATATATTCTCCTAAATCAAAGGCAATAACCCCTTGACCTTTCTCCTGGTAGGCTAATAGCCCCGCGGCGCCATTTACAAAAGCTCCTGCACAGGCGCTGAGGAAAGAGTTTACACCTTGGGTTCGAAAACCAGCAACGAGCCCTGCTAGGACGTCACCTGTTCCACCCACACTCATAATGGGATGCCCCGTCCAATTTAGCCGCGTTTCTGTGGGCGTTGATGTGATGTCCACGGGCCCTTTTAATAATACGACGCATTTGAGCGTTTTCGCCAAGTCTCGGACTTGTTGAGCCCGTTGAAGAAGAGGTTTGGCTACATTGATACCGCGAATTCGTTTGAATTCCCCTGCATGTGGTGTGATGATTGTGTTGACCCCGACCTTCATAAACCGGGACACAACTTTGAGCGCATCCGCATCAATTATTAGTGGTTTTTTTAGGCGATTGGCAAGAGACATGATTTTACCCGCTGTGTCCAAGGTTTCATGATGATCACCAATTCCAGGTCCTAATAGCACTGCTTGTACTTTGTCTAACACCTCTTCGATCATGGAGAGATCGTCATTCACCAGCATCTTTTCATTTAACGTGACTGGTATTAAATCAGGCGAGTGACTGGTTGCCGCGATAATAACCTGCGATGGAGCTGCCAGATACACTAAATCTACACCGCTTCGTAGAGCACCCATTGAGGCGAGAATGGGAGCACCGATATATTGTGAGCTTCCACCGATAACTAATAGGCGACCATAGTCACCCTTCTTTGTATATATTGGCCGTGGTTGAGTTGCGCGTATAACATCACCAGGGCCCACGTAAAGTTCGGCTTCGGGAGGGATGCCAACATCTACAACTACTAATTTTCCAGTATGTTGTTTATTTTTAACTAACCCTACTTTGGCATAATGGAAAGTAACCGTCACATCCGGGCAAAAAGCGTCTTTGGTTGTGGGTTTGCCTGTATTTGGATGAATACCCGTAGGAACATCTATAGCAACTTTGAAAGCATCCATTTTATTCATTAACTGTAAAGTCTTGATAAATGGAGTACGGGGTTTGCCTTTCACTCCGGTACCTAAGAGAGCGTCTACCACGACGTCTACTTTGAGCTGGGGCAATTCAGAGGTATCTCGAACGATATGAAGATCAATTGAATGACGCATCTTTTGGATTATGTCCCAATTTTTTTTCGCAGCCTGATTTTGGATATTTGAAGGCTCTCCTAAAATTATCAGATGTACTATTCGACATCGAGGTGCAAGATGGCGTGCAGCAACAAACCCATCCCCCCCGTTTCCTCCTAATCCTGCGAAAATGGCGACCCGTGTTAATTTCTTTGACCGCTTAAGGATCTCATGGGCTATTGCCCGGCCCGCATTTTCCATGAGAATTAACCGGTCGACACCAAAGAATTCTGCATTCCATTCGATTGCGGTCATTTCTTCTGCCAACAGTGTTCGTGTCGGTGACATTTAGCACCCATCCTTTCTCTTTCATATTGAAGATTAAGGAACGATAAGGCTTTTGACTGGTAGCAGATAATAGCATAGATTGTTAAGTTTTGGGTGATGATCATGCCTAAAGCCTATGTTCTTGTTGTTGCGAAAAAAGGCGTTCAAAAAGATGAGCTTCTTGAACCATTAATGAACATCGATGAAGTAAAGGAAGCGTATCAGGTTCTTTGGAATTTTGACGTAGTAGCAAAAATCGTTGTGAAAGATATCCGTCAATTAAAGCATACTATTATTTCGAAAATACGACAACTCCCCGAAGTAGATAAAACAGTGACTCTTATCGCCGCAGAGAGTTAACCTATATTATTAACGTTGATCCCTACCAAGCAGATATTGGAGTTCATTTAGTTCAATATCCCGTGGTGGTAAAACTGCATCAGCGCGATAGGGACAATATTTGACTTTCTTGCCATATTGATCAATCCACTCGAATAATTGCACATACATTTGCATCGCCTGCTCTATTGACCCCCATCGAGCCTCCTCGAATATGTGATCCCAGCGTTCAGTAAGTTCTTCTAGAATTTCATCACTATCCGGTTCATCTATCAGTCGATAACCTTCATTGGTAATTCTAATTACAAGCAATTACAACGAGACTTCCTTGAACCACTTCTTATTGTTTAACCCTACTTCGATACTCAAAAGCTTTATAGCGAGGTATTGTTGACTGAAAACCCGGATTCGCCCAATAAAGTCTTAGGGCTCGTAGCTTAGCTAGTCACAGAGGAATTTCCTGTGTGGGCAAAGTCAGAGCATCGGGCTTTTATAGAAGACACAGTAGATGCGCTGTAAAATCGCCGTACAGCAAGTTAACCTTACTTCTAAAGAAACCCGAGGGTCGCGGGTTCAAGTCCCGCCGAGCCCGCCATTTTTCCCTAAAACTAAATTTAATATTTCCTACCATCATGAACTGGTGCAGGGGACGGGATTTGAACCCGCGCAGGCCTACGCCACTGGGGCCTGAACCCAGCCCGTGTAGTCCTTTGAACAGTTCCAAGAAGGCGGAAACTATCCAGAAGATTGACCAAACTCTGGCACCCCTGCAAAAAAACCGAGGATACTTCTGCTATTTCAAGGTATGAGATAAAGTTTTTCTCTTAATGAAAGGATACGAGACCTGTGTCATCATCGAACGCGTCTACGATTCATCGTTTATGGAGCCGAATCCTGCGAAATGCAGCAGCATTAGCTCGATTACGTGTTTTAG
>JABXGS010000266.1 GCA_016550425.1 archaeon | reverse complement strand
CCAAAGCGTTGTGCGCGAGTGTATGGCTGGACGCTTCGAATATAAAGCCACCAACACATTACGGTTACAAGGTTCAAAATCAGAAAATTTATCCAGGCTACTACAGACATTTTTTTGTTCAACACTCTTGTTTGTGGGATTTTCCTAGTTTAGGGAAGAGGGCACCCGTACGTTTTTGATATTTTCGATACGCATCACCAAACCGGCGAATCAGGTCCTGTTCTTCCACATGAATCATAATTGGGATATAAAAGAGGAAAAAAACAAGACTTACAATTAGCAGGAATAAGGAGTTAACAAAAAGTGGAATGGCAATGAACCAGCTAATTTCACCGAGTGTTTGCGGGTGACGAATGTGGTTATAAATACCTCCAAACATCTGCGATTGCTTCGATGGTTCATAGCATTCGGAACCTGAATCCCTCATCCCTTTCCACCAGATAGGGATGGGAACAACAAAGACGACGATGCTGAGGATAATCCCAATCCATGGAGTCGGATTGATTATCCAGGCTAGTAATGGCACTGGAAACCAAATCCAAAGCGCCATGTTGAAGAGGGCGATCACCATGAAAAGAGTGCCAATAGCTCGAAGGCGTTTACACAACTTCCAGGCGTCATCTCCACGGTTTTCCGCCAACTTAGCAGGCATCAGACTTACTATGTAGGGTACAACAAACATGATCAAACTTACAAAAAGGAAATTCAGGTTTATCCAGGGGACCAAGAGGTGAATTTGCATCATGGCACCAGCAAAGGGTTCCTTGAAATGCTTTGGTGCTTTAGCTATTTAAGCGACGGCGCAGTTCGGGAATCATCGCCTTAATAGATTGAATAGCAGGGGATTCTGGTGCGAAATCAATAGGGGCTTCACCTTTCAGATTAGCATGACGGATGGCTTGGTCAAAGGGTACGATGGTCAAGAGGGGGATATCCATCGCTTGTAGAGTTTCTTCGATAGTGGATTGGTCCATTTCATCCATCACTTTATTTCCAACGGCAAAAATAGTGTCAACCCCGATATCTTTAGCTAATTTCTGAATTCGTTGCACTGTATTAATGGAGGTCTGTCCTGGTTCAACCACTGCAATAAGAGCATCCATTCCTCGGGATGTACCACGACCGAGATTCTCGATGCCTGCTTCGAGGTCCATTACAAAGGCTTCATCAGTGCCCACAATGAGGTATCGGATGAGTGCCTTAAGCATAGCTCCTGCAGGGCACATGCAACCTGATCCACCTATCGTAACTGTTCCTGCGACAAGAAGGGTTGTGTTATCAGGACCTGCAATACCATATTTTTCAGCCAAGTCAGAGACATGCGGATTGAGTTTAAACATTCCACCGTAAGTCTTTTTGTCCATGCCCGTGCGTTCCTCAACGAGTTCGTCGTTTTCAGTCAAAGGTACAATCTTTGAAGCAATCTCCTGAGGGATGCCTAGGGTCGTTGCTAAAGTTGGTGTGGGATCTGCATCAACAGCTAATACTTTGATATTTTCTCTTCCAAGGAATCGAGCCAGAGTTCCAGCAATGAGGGTTTTGCCTACTCCGCCTTTCCCAGCAACTGCAATTTTCATTTTTGCGCACCCTTACTCGTGTACTTGTTTATGGGTGCTTAAAGGCTTACCAATTATCGAAAATCCGGCTAGGTGAGGTTTTCAAGAAGTTGCGTTAAAAGTGCTTCTTCTGTGAGAATACCTTTAGGTGGTACTTTGAAAGGTTGAAGAGATATTGTTGTTCCGTCCATGCGATGAACGGTGCCTGCTGCTTCTGCACCTGTTAGGGCTGTTGGAAAAACAACGCTTGCTTTTTGTGTTGTTAAAGTCGGATGAGTCGACAAAGCTATTATAGGAAGATTCGTGAGGGCTTTGGCAATAGGTCCTGGTAACAGGCTCAATGCATCCCAACCCACAATTACCACACAATCAAATTTAGTGTCCCGGATTTCAGAGAAAATCGATGGCAGTGATTTTCCTGATTTTGAGTGAAAATCAATGGCAAATGGTATCTTCGCCACTTTTAGACTAGCTTTCACCGCTCCAATCGTATTGCAGTATGCTATCATCGGTAATGTCCAGCATCGGTGCTGGTTTCGATTGAGAAGGCCATTCACCTTGGCAAGTAGCGGTAGAATGCGTCGAGTGTTCGGTGAATGCAGTAAACCATTGCCATAAAATAAGGCTACATAACTTGCTTCTCGAAGTTGTTTACTAAAACTGAGAAACTCAATAGCAGGCACTCCTCCAATTTTATCAGGTAGGTGTTCGCGAGTTCCATCGAGTTCAGCGATAAGTAAATTCAGAAATTCCTCGTCGCCCGTGGAAGGGGAAAGAATCAGTTGATGGTTTGCTAATCGCATGGATTCTGTATCTCGAATATCAATCACTGATACCACACGACTTTCACGACCTTCTGGGATATTCTTGCCTTTGGGAAACACTGTGTATCGACTGGCATGACGATGGTGGCTTTCTGCTGGGTTGACTCCCCAATAGACTATGTGGTCGGCAAAATCCCGTACAGTATCCAATGAGGTTTTTTCTGATTCACCCCCATGCAAGCCAAATTCTAGAAGGGCCCCGTATTCGAAGCTCGCGGTGCTATCGAATACTCCTCTCTTATGTTGAGCGATGTCCAATCCACAGGTGATCGCTTCGGTTGTACTATTTGACCACCCGATTAACAATGGTCTTTTGCTTTCATGAAGGAGCTCTGTAGCTTTCTCCAAGGCTTTCTTCATGGTTGTTAATTTCGGTTTTCCATCACCCGTTTTCATCAAAGGATATGTAAGTCGTGCTTTACTGAATATCGAGCTACAATACTCATGACCGAGTCTGCAGAGGCCTAAGGATTGCAAGCTGGCTTTTTTAACTGATACTGCCACGTCATCACAGACGACTGAACAGCCACAACATACAGTATCTTGCACGTTTCGTTCCCTTCAGCTGCTGATATACGTATATAGTTACCAGATTTCGATAGCCTTCACATAACAACCTTGTTCACAGACACGACAATTCATGCGTTCGGGTGGAAATCGACGACATTTCTCAAGGTTGATAATCTTAGCGATGCCATCTTCAACTCTGAAGACTGTGTCAGTTGAACGTGCAGCTTTCCCGGAAGCTGTATCCGGTTCTGTGGATGCATCGACTGGACAGACAACAACGCAATTGCCACATCCTGTACATATGGTCTCATCTAGTTTCAAACCTGTTTCTTCAGTTTCTAAGAGAGGGCTAATGAGATCAGAGAGTGTGGCAAGTTTCTCTTTATACTGCTCTTCTTCAAAGAGCGGTGTGCATTCTTTTAGTTCAACTTCGCGGAGGGCTAGCTTCGTTGCAAAAGCCATGCAGGTCATACCACACTTCTTGCAATTGGTTTGGGGCAGGAGTTTATACAATTGCATGGGATTGACTTTTTTATCTACCATGAGTTCACGACACAGCCTACCAGTATTCTGGTCTAATTTCTCCCTTTATCTCTTGGGTAACAACCAGGAGGTCTAATTTGCCATTCGCCTTAACAATTAAATCATCAGATAGTAACGTAACAAGTGTTAAAACTCATATTGGTACCTGAACTCATGTCAAAGAGACTCGGTGACGATTGTGGCTAAATCTAAAAAAACCAAGCTCAAGACACCACAGTCTAAGTCCACTCGCCGCAAAACCAAATCAAAAGCGTTACCAAAAACAGCATTATTTCTTTGTCAGTGTGGGTCAAATATTGCCAGTATAGTGAATGTTGAAGACCTCGTTCAGCATTATAAGAAACAATCACACCTTATCGTAGTTGATGATGCACATTTTTGTGTTGAACAAGGGCTAAATCTGATTCGGGAAACCATCCGAAAGGAAAAGGTTGCCAATGTTGTGGTTGCTGCCTGTTCACCACGACTACACGGAGAATTAATGAGTCAAACTGTTGAAGAAGCAGGACTGAATCGAGGGCATCTCGCCATTGCGAATATACGTGAACAATGCAGTTGGGTCCATTGGGATAACCCCGAAGCAGCAACCGCAAAAGCTCGACTCATGATTGATGCAGCCTTAAAAATGGCACAAGCTGGACTCAGCATTAATTCAATAAGTGTACCGATAACAAGACGAGTTCTTGTTATTGGCGGAGGACCTGCTGGGATCACAGCTTCACTACAACTTGCGAATTCTGGATACGAAGTCATTCTTGTAGAAAGAAGTGGATTTCTTGGGGGTCATATGGCAAAATGGGATAAACTCTTCCCGAGTCTCGATTGTAGTTTATGTATCCTAGGTCCGTTGATGACACAGGTGAACACTCATCCAAAAATCAAGATTCTAACCCTAAGTGAGGTCACCGAGGTCCAGGGAACACCCGGTGCCTATCAGGTGAAGATTCATCAGGAACCCCGCTACGTCGACCTTGAGACTTGTAACGGATGTAACAAATGCCTTGAGATTTGTCCTATAGAAGAACCCAACGAATATAATTATGGGCTGGGATCTCAGCACGCAATTATTCGCCCTTATCCGAGCTCAGTGCCCCTTGCTCCATACATTGATATGGATGCTTGTATTGGTTGCCAATCCTGTGTTGGTGTATGTGAGAAAGAATCAATCCGCTTTGAAGAAACCGAACAAGACCATACCTTCAAAGTTGGAGCGATAGTGGTTGCCACCGGCTTTGTACCTTTTAATCCACAAAATCTTACAGAATACGGGTACGAACGATATACTGATGTTATTACTGCGCCAGAGCTGGAACGGCTACTGGATCCTTCGGGTCCATCGCATGGTTTGGTTATACAGCCCTCATCAGGAGACGCTCCGAAACGGGTTGCGTTTGTCCAATGTGTAGGCAGCCGCGATATTAGGATAAATCGACCCTATTGTAGTCGCATCTGTTGTACATACGCTATCAAGGAAGCCGTTCAACTACGTATAGCCCAACCGGAAACTGATGTATACATCTTCTATACAGACATGCGAACCTTCGGTAAAGGTTTCGAAGAATTATACGAACGGGCTAGCAGAGAGCATGGTATCACGTTTATCCGAGGTCGCGTTGCTGAAATCGAAGAAGATCCTAAGACAAAGAAACTGCTTATCCGCGCAGAAGATACTGAACTTTGTGAACCCATTGAGTTTCCAGCAGATCTTGTAGTGTTGAGTGTTGGCGTAGATCCTGCTCCATCGAATCTCGAGCTTGCATTGAAACTCAATATTCCCTTAGATGAGAATAACTTCTTCTTGGAGAAACATCCAAAACTGGATCCAACAGGAACCTACTCGGCTGGTATTTTTCTTGCTGGTACTTCTCAAGGTCCCAAGGATATCGCAGACACAGTTGCTCATGCAGGTTTAGCAGCAGCTCAAGTATCTTCTCTGTTACATCGACGTAAAATCGATTTAGAGGTCTATGCTCCTGTTGTAAATGAAGCATTGTGTGAGAGTTGTCGATTATGTGAAAAAACCTGTGATGCTAACGCAATCTCGTTTGAAGGGTCAAAGTACCCCCAAATCGATGAACTTGCCTGCACGGGTTGTGGTGCCTGTGTGGCATCCTGTCCAACAGCAGCACTTGATTTACCTGGATTCACTCGGCAACAACTCCTTTCAGCTGTTGATACCGCTTGCCAAGAGAATCCACTTTCCCCTGTCATAATTGGGTTTCTTTGTAATTGGTGTGCTTATGCAGCGGCAGATTATGCAGGAGTGAATCGATTACGGTATCCTCCACAGATGATTCCAATTCGAGTTCCTTGTACGAGTCGACTGGATCCCTTACTCATCCTTGAAGCCTTTAGCCAGGGTGCTGATGGTGTTGCGATTATTGGATGTCATGAAACTGATTGCCATTATCGGACTGGAATGGGCAAGGCAAAAGAACGTGTGGAAAAGATGCTACCGTTATTAGAAGAGATGGGTATAAATCCAGATCGCATCATTTTCGAAAGTATCTCTGCCTCAGAGGGAGCTCGACTTGCTGAGATAGTACGAGACTTTGTTGAAAATGTCATTGATATGGGTCCCCTTGGTTCTGAACTGACTGTTACGACAAAACGTCGCTAACTCATTTGTTGCTTTCATCAGAGTTTTAAGCCAGGTTCCTGTTTGATAAGTCCAGAGGACCAAGAAGGTTGGACTGCTTGCTGAGGAAATGCAGACTATTTTGCATTTGCATTCTAATTTCAAGTATAATTACAGGGATTGGCTTTGGATTAACTCTTGATACTGCAAATTATACAGCTCCAAATTATGCTCGTGTAAATACAGATCAACTTTGGAGTCTGACACATGGTTCTTGGGCTGGTTATAACGCCTTTTACTCGATTATCTCTTGCAAGGCGGGAGGATATGTTGCCACAGGGTTTATCCACTATCGAGAGAAACAAGCCCTAGCAATTGTTAGAATTGCAGAAAATGGACGCCTTCTTTGGCACCAAGCCTTTGAAGCTTTTTCAGCTCAAGTAGGACGGGAAATCATCGAATGCGAAGCTGGGGGGTTTGCAGTAATTGGGTATATCCCAGACAATCATCGGGACGCTCTTCTTATCCGTTTAGACGAATCCGGAACTATTTCTTGGCATCAAACATTTGGTGGGTCTCAGAATTTCGATCAGGGGCTATCCTTGGTTGAATGTCAATCGGGAGGATTTGCTTTTGCAGGTTCTGTGATGAATGAAAATCATACCAACTCCCAATCATGGCTAGTTCGAACAGACGAGAGTGGAAATATGCTCTGGAGTCAGGAGTATGGGGGAATGGATGATGAAGTTTGTACTTCATTAGTAGAATCAAGGTCGGGTAATTTCGTATTAGGGGGCTCAACAGAGAGCTACGGACATGGCAACGAGGATGCATGGTTACTTGTCACCTCACCCACGGGGGGTGCACTATGGAATAAGACATTTGGTAGTCTATGGTCAGATGTCTGCTCAGATGTTATTGAAACCAGAAGCGGAAATTTAGTTACTGTTGGCGAGACTGAAAAGACTTCAAATCTAGTATCAGATGGATTTGCTATCTCATATCATAGTAACGGGACCCTTCAATGGACTACACTATTTGGTGAGCAATCTTCTGATGCAGCTTATGCGATTACTGAACTTGCTGATGGCAGTCTGGGCATCGCTGGAAGAACGGTAGAATGGGAAGGAAACGACCACTTCGACAACCTTTGGTTAGTCCGCTTAACACGAGAAGGTGAATTTCTCAGAAGCAAAAACTATGGAGGTACAGAAGACGATCAAGGATATTCGATACTGCAGACCTCTCAAGGAGACTTTATAATCGCTGGTCGAAGTGAAAGCCTTGCAGAATACCATTCGGTAGCCTGGGCACTTCGTATTCCTGATAATCCAGAACTAATTCTACCAGAAGATACGCGAACATATGGCCCACCCAACATGTTCCTAATCTTCTTGGGGACAGGATTATCAATCATTATGGTGTTAGGTTCTTATTTGCTACTCCGACAAAGTCGAAGAGAAATCTCAGATCCTTGGGCACAGCCTTCAAAGCAGGCTGTGCTGAAGACTTATCTCTCTCCTCGAATGATTGAGGATTTAACCTCAGTACTTACTGGATTAACACAATGTCCGAAATGTAGTGCAACATGTTTGAAATCAGACAGCCAATGTTCACTGTGCTCTACCCTTCTTCATCGCTGTATTTTCTGTGATGAGGTGCTTTCTCCAGATACTCCAATCGCCTTCTGCCCCGGTTGTGGTGCGTTAGCGCATTATAAGCATATGACTGGCTGGCTAGCAAAGCGCCAATTCTGCCCACGGTGTGGGCTGCATTTTCCTGATTACTCAATCGCACGGTCATCGAAGCCTTAAGCATAAAATTCTAGAACGCTAACGATTTTTATCGATCGCGACACGATTACTAGCCAGAATACTCTTAGAGGATCGTGTCAGTTCCCCCGCATAAAGGAATTAGTTCCGAATATAGTTTTATCAGTTTTGTAGTAACAAGTGCTTATTTTCTGAGTCGCAGAGAATATCGAAAGCGAATTAAAGCCTGTAACTAGGACGGCAACAAGCGTTATAGGCGAAGATTCGGAAAGCTAGCTTGGCAGAATTATTTCCAAGGGACTACGATATGACTAAAGCTCAACGTGACCGTATCACTGTTGGTGAGCGCCCTAAAGTCACCAGTGAAGTACTGGATGACACTAATATTCAGTACAACTGGAAGACTTCCTTGCTCAACAAGAATCTCAAATATGATCTTTCTCGCTGCGTGGGATGCAGTCTTTGTCTCCCCTGTCCTTGGGATGCCATCACGTTAGGACCAGTTCAAGAAATCGCAGCAGGACGTCTAGAAGGTGCACCGCTAATTCTTATTGATGAAGATAAATGTACATTTTGTGGGCTCTGTGACTCAGCTTGTCTCTTCAATGCGATAGAAGCTCGGTTTGATGATATTCCGGCAGACAAACAATACTCTCGATTAAAAGGAAAGCATGAACTCGATGACGAAAAATGTGCACCTTGTCTACTATGTGCAAAAATCTGTCCTCGCGATGCAATAACTGTAGACCTCAAGGTTACGTCAAAACTCGAACTTGTAACTTATAAAGACCCTAAAGCGGCTCAGCGCGTCGATGGGGGAAAGCCAGACGCAAAAGGAACCATTGCAATTGATGAAGACAAATGTACTTGGTGTGGACTTTGTGAATTACTCTGCCCTGAATGCATCACGATTTATTGGTCAGAGGAAAAACCAAAGCCTCCAGATTTTCTGCCAGCTGTGGGTATTAGAGTCGATACAAAGCAATGTGATTATTGTGGACTCTGTGAGAAAATCTGTCCCTCTGATGCAGTGAAAGTCAGATGTGATTCTGCCCCCAAGCGAACTATCAAAGACCCAATCGTTGAAGGCTCAATGACCATTGATGATGGATTGTGTGTTGATTGCACACTCTGCGCTGAGAAGTGCCCTTATGAAGCCCTTGACGTTTCTCTACCACTCACAGGTGAAATTGAAATCGAAAATCTCGAAAAATGCGATCCCACTGGGTGTGTAAATTGCTTCAATATTTGTCCCACCAAGGCAATTTACCCGACTGGTGATAAAGACAAGATCGCTATCAACAAGGATATCTGCGTCTTCTGTGGCGCCTGTGAAAATGCCTGTCCTGAATCGGTCTTGAAGGTATCCAGGGAGAGTTATCATCTATCCCAAATCGAAAAAGCCCGGGATTGGGAACGAGCTAGGGCACGAGTATTTTATGATCATCTGATCGGACGACAAGCT
>JABXGS010000265.1 GCA_016550425.1 archaeon | reverse complement strand
TCGCAGGTACCACACCAAATACAGCGGTCGAAGCGGAATTGGGGTTTCTTTTTGGTCTTAGTTTTGGTGGATTCAACCATTTCGATGGCGCTAGCGGGGCAGTCGCGGCTGCAGAGCCCGCAGCCAGTACATTTTTCAATGTCATGTTCGATGTTGCCGCGGAGGCGTTCGGGGCGGACAGCTTCTTGGAAAGGGTAGCGGATTGTTGCGGTTTTTCGTTTGAGGACGGTGCCAAGGAGTTCGCTTTGCATTGCTCCTGGTCGTGGCATTTTTTTTCACACTCCTTATGGGGTGATTCCGATGAGGGGGAGGAACCAGTTCATTACCCATGGCCAGGCAAGGACTATGCCGACCATGAGGAGGCTGAAGGGGATGACCCATTTCCAGCTGGTATGGATGATTTGGTCGATGCGCCAACGGGCGAAGAGGGCTTTCATGTTGGAGAGGATGAGGACGAGGATTGTGGTTTTCACGATGAACCAGAAGGTGTAGTAAACACCAGCGATGAATGGGTTGAGCAGCCAGGGCATAAATTGTTGGATGTAGATTAGGTATTCGCCTGAGGCGATGGTGACATGTGCCCAGAGACCGTTGTTGATGAAGACAGCGAAGATTTCTGGTCCGAGGGGACCTCCGAGGAAGATGGCAGCACCTAGGGCTGCTGCAAGTAAGACTTCAAAATCATTGGAAAGGCGGAAGAAAGCGAGTTTCTTGCCAGAGTATTCGGTTTCCCAGCCTCCGACAATTTCGGTTTCAGCAATTGGTGCGTCGAAGGGAATTCGCTCTGCTTCAGCTTGAGCCGCTAGGATAAAGACGATGAAGAGACCCAGAAAAGCGGGATTTAGGATAAGGGGAAGACCTAGGTTGGCTTGGTAGATGACCACGCCAGTGAGACTGAGACTACCAGCCACCATACCTGCGGCGAAGAGTGCAAGGAGTAGAGGAATTTCGTATGCGAGCATTTGGATGACACCACGTACTGCACCAGTAAAGCCAAACCGATTAGAAGACGACCATCCTGCAATGAACAGCATCATAGAAAAAATGGTGCTAAAGAACCCGATCATGAGGAGGTCCCCTTCAAAATACATAATACCGGTCAGACTTGCAATAGGAACGAGCATCAGGGTTGTCAAGGGAATTGCTAATGCTAAGATGGGTGTGAGGGTAAATCCGATTTTATCCGCGGCAGCGGGGGTGATATCCTCTTTGGCCATGAGTTTTACAAAGTCAGCGAATGGTTGAAGGATTCCACGCCAACCGGTATAAACTGGACCGATTCGATGTTGTTGATCGGCATAGAATTTCCTGTCTACCCATTCAAGGTAAAAGGCATAACCCATCAGGAAAAGGAAGCCAGGGAAAATGATAATCATGAGGATGGTTATAATTGCTTCGAGCACCACGGTGGCGCACACTCCAGTGGGTCACACCTATGAAACACTTCTGCTAAAAAAACCTTCTACTACTACAATTTTTTGGTCATTACGAAACTACCAACACTAGTAAAACACAGAAATAGGCATGATTATATTAAGCGCACTAGGTGACCTCATATTGACAAGGAAAAAAGGTTTCTTTCAACGCCGATGGACTGATTTCCGCACCGGACACGGAACCTACCTCGTTTACTTCCTGGCATTCATGAATTTCAGCATACTCGTCTATGAACTTGTATTAGTCAATATACCCGGCGTACTAGTCATTATCCCGACGCTGTTCCATTTCCTCCTCATATTTCTCCTAATCTACATCCCACTCGCTGCCATCATCGGATGGCTCCACCGACGCTACCAAATGCCCATAGACATCGCATTATCCATGAAACAAAACCCCTACTGGCGCGAAATCACCACCTCCCTCGCTGAATTCGAAAAAGCTGTACTGCTCATCGCACAAAACAAAAACGACGAAGCCGTAAATCTTCTCCAAATCGCCATCAAACGCTTAGAAATGGACTTTGCATAAATAACCAGTGATTCCAAGTCATGTGCTTCTATTAGTAGAACGCATTTGGAAACCGGATGCCATTGCTATCTAAGAAAACCAGGTAGTCCCCGATTTTTCTCAAACCTATTCAATAAGAAAAAGAAACACGATATGGCACTATTCCATTCTCCGCGCTTTTCGTTCCTTTTTAGGTAACAATCCACCAAAGGCTTTCATTATCATCTGTTTCGGTCCTTCAATATCGCCAATGACATCGATCTCATCCAGATCAATTACGCCTAGTTTCCTCTTCTGAGCTTCCCTTAAAACAGGCATTTCTGATGGATCAAAGCCCACCAAGTGAGCCCCAACTGCCTCAACCGCAAAAGCATCCTTACCGACGATCAACAATTTTGGGGACACAGTGATTCGTTTCTTTTTCCATCCCAGAAAGACATGCGTTGCATCCAATACTGCTAAGTCGATTCCCCCAACAGCCTCATACATATCCATCAATGCCGTCGGAAGCTGATCATGGAATCGGAATTTCTTGGTATCTAAAATCAAACCTAACAGATTCTTGGTAACAAAACCCATATTCATCAAATCCTCATCACCCGCTTCCTCATAGCGCCGGGGCACATGTGTACTAACAAACGTGTTCGGCTCCAACAGAATATGGGAAAAAGGAACGCTTTCACTAGCCACCTCGACCTCTCGGGTCTCTGGGTCATCAGAGAGATTGAAAGGAACCACCCGATCATTAAAACAGTCCGCCCATACCTGCAACCGTTCTAGCCCCGGTCCTGCCCCGCTATCCGACTCAACCACACGAATCGCTGAAGCCTTATCAAAGACCGCCGTGATTGCATTCAAGGTCTTAACCGTAGTACAGATGCCGGTCTCCGGATTGTAAATCCCCACCTTTACCACGACCTGTCTCCCTGGTGAATTCAGGCTGTCTACACCACCTATGAGGTCAACAGCCTCATGAAACGAATCACTATCTACTACTGCAACGGTTGTCGACATTGACACCACAGGATCTTATGTGACTTAACAGGCTATAAGTATTCTCATTAAATAAGAAAACTATATCAATGGATAAGAAAAAACATATTAATTATTACCGGCGCCACGACTTCACGCGTTCGTGCTCTTCCCGACTTTTCGCCTGGAACTAGATTCGTAGTGGTTTCTCACACCTCCCATCGGAATACGCAAAAATCATCCGATTCGTTTACTTGAAACATCTAGAAATACAGAGAGCAACACCCAATTCCAGTAATTATTTATGCTCTGATTACTCTCTTCTAGCTTGGAGGCGAAAGGCATCAAAAACCGCGTCCAAGACCATAATGGAAAAGCGCATGATCGACGCTGGGCGGCATACATTGCAGCAATGCGCGGACCCCTCAGCAGTATACCCGCTGATCACCAAAAAATCGATGCAACGATTGCAAGAAAACGTGCTGAGGTGCGCTTCTTTGAGGGGCGCAATCAACATTCAGTGAATCGCTCCGTGTTTCACCTGACAAAAATGCTTAAACGACAAAGCGGGTAATCACGAAAAAGCCCGTGTACTCTAGACACTGCTAAGATTGCAACTCATTTTGAGCTAGCTTTCAAGATACGTAGATAACCTAGCGTCACCACACTTTTGCTTGATCGCGTGCTCCACGACGCTTCTGCTGGAACCACGCCCACGGCTTCTCTTCTTTTGAGTCATCAGGATAAGCAAGGATAATCCGTTTCACACAATTTCTGGTCAAATCTTCTTCAACTTAGCAGCTTCATTTATTATGCTAACTGGGGATTAATGAATCCCTAAGAAAATTCTTTTAGAGAAAAGAACTACTCGTTCTTTTTAAAATCGAGTGAGACTGAATTAATGCAGTAGCGTAAACCTGTTTTAGCTCTAGGTCCATCGTCAAAAACATGTCCAAGATGGCCACCACAGTTCTTACACAGGACTTCTATTCGTCGCATACTATGAGTAAGATCGAGTTTCTCTTCAATTTTGTCTTTATCTAGGGCATCATAAAAACTCGGCCAACCACAACCAGAATCGAATTTTGCGTCAGATGAAAAGAGTTCGACACCACAACCTGCACATTTGTAAGTGCCCTTCTCTTTGTGTTTCCAATATTTTCCTGTGAAAGGGCGTTCTGTCCCTTTCTCTCGCAACACAAAATACTCTTCTTTTGACAGTTTCTTCTTCCATTCGTCTTCGGTTAATTCTCCTGCAGTCTTCATATCAATCAATTCGTTTATTGCTGCAGATCACTAATTGCTTTTCGCAAATACTAGCACTAACAATATGAATTAATACGCAATTTGGAAACGGTACGCCCATTCTAAAGATGTGAAGCGAATTACCGGCGCCACGACTTCACGCGTTCCCGCTCTTCCCGACTCTTCTGCTCAAACCACGCCCACGGCTTCTCTTCTTTCGATCCATCCGGGTAAGCCAGGATGATTCTGTCAGTACAGCTAAAACAGGGATCGATTGAAGCCAATGCGATAGGCACATCTGCTATTTTTCCACCTTTGAGGATTTCGACAACGGAGGGAATGTTGCCGAGGGTGGGAGCGCGGGCTTTGTGGCGTTCGGGTTTGTCGCTACCGTTGCTGACGACGTAGTGGACGACTTCGCCGCGGGGGGCTTCGAAGGTGCTGAGGGCGTGACCGGGTGGGACGCGGCGAGGGGCGCGGACGCTGATATCGCCTCGGGGGAGGTTGTTGAGCCAGTCGATGCAGCAATTGCAGGAGTCGATGACTTCGAGGATGCGGACGACTACACGGCCGGCGACGTCGCAGAGGTCGGAGGTTCGGGTTTCCCAGTGTTTGCCTTCACTTTCCTTGTAAGGAGTACGAGGTTGGGTGTTGCGGACGTCCCAGTTGATATCAGAGGCTCGAGCTGTGGGACCGGTAGCGCAGAGGGCTTTCCCGACTTCTGTTTCGAGAATACCGACGCCTAAAGCACGATCAAGAATGGTTTGTTCCTTTAAAATTAAGTTCAGATAATGTTGCATTCGGTCTCGGATTTTTTCCATCCGGTCAACCATGGATGGCACTTGGTCTTTCGTGATATCATGGCGGACGCCACCAATGATGTTATTGGCATAATTGACCCGATTCCCACAGATCTCTTCGATGACGTCCATGGCGTATTCGCGGTCTCGCCACGAGTAATGGAAGAGGGTATCCCAGCCAATCTCGTGACCTGCAACGCCCAGCCAGAGAATGTGGCTGTGAATTCGGTTCAACTCATTCATGATGCCCCGAATGTATAAGCCACGTGGTGGCACATCTAAATCGAGAATCTCTTCTACGGCTTGGACATAACAAGTGGTGTGGGATTGTGAGCAGATGCCGCAGATGCGTTCAGCAAGGTAAACGTTTTGGCTGAAGCTTCGGCTCTCAAATGCCTTTTCAATTCCTCTGTGAACGTAGCCGATACGGGGGTCAACGTCGACGACGATCTCTCCGTCAACGGTGATTGTGAAGTTTTCGGGTTCTTTGAGGGCGGGGTGTTGAGGACCGATTGGTATGGTCATGGTCATGGGTTGTTTTGCCATTGTGGGTCAACTGCCTTTAAGTTTTCAGAGTAGTAGGTTCATGTCCTGTTCTGCCTTAAGAGATTTTGGTTTTATCAACGATTCACGGCGTTAATTGGGTGTGTTCGATGCTGGTATTGCTTGTTGAGGGGGTCTTTGAGAAAGGTAGGTGGTTGTTAAAGGCTAATCGGTCTTGTGGACATTACCGTAGTGCGTTGATGATAATGGAAAATCGGAATGCTATTGTGTTGAGTATCATTGGTGGTCTATTGCTTATTATTTCGGGTTGGACTGGGGTGGGTTCCGGTGTGGTTGTGATTGCCGTTCATCCTTGGTGCTATTGTTATTCCGGAAGTTCCACCGATCGTGCGGCTTAGATTAATTGTTCCCGAATTACTCGCGATTTTTTTTGGGGGGGGTCACTGTGCTGGTAGTTGTGTACTTCTTATAGCGGAAGCGTTACTGGACTAGGAAATTCCTTATTGGTGTATAGGTACAGGCTTTGGTTTGACCAATCTGGTGTTTCTAACGATAATTACGATGATATTTCCAATAATTGGATCGATTATTTTTTTCTTGATGTTCAGTCTGTCAGAGCTAATCGGCGTTATCTGTTCTATCTTGGCACGCTATCATGTGAAAGACCTCACGAAGGCCAAATAAATGAAGGCTTCCACTTAATGAAATCGAGGAACCTCAAGTTTCTTAAATAGGAGATATTCCTAATTGTTTCACATTCTGGAGATGATAGACATTGCCGAAATTAGATGAAAAACAGCTACGAGCACGATGTCAGATAAGCGAATTCACGTGTAAGACGAGTGCAGAGTTATCTCCCCTGGAAGGGGTTGTGGGACAGCCTCGTGCTCTCAATGCCATGCAATTCGGATTAGAAATTCCCGATAAGGGATTCAATATCTATGTGGCAGGAATGCCCGGCACAGGTCGATCTACAGCAATCGAACGTTATTTAAAAGAAATTGCAGCAACTCAACCCGTCCCCTCAGATTGGTGTTATGTAACTAATTATTCAAACCAATTTAAACCAATGGCTCTCGAGTTTCCGGCTGGGATGGGGAAGGTCTTTGTTAGTAAGATTGATCGCTTTATTGAAGCTTCTCGAACATCAATACAACAAATGTTAGAAAGTGAAGAATACGCGAAACAACGTGAAGAACAAAGCCAGCTCTTCGAAGATCAACGAGATCAATTAACTGAGCAGATGCGATCGAAAGCACAAGAAGCTGGCTTTGTTTTACAGGGCACACAAACAGGATTATTGATGGTACCAATTATCAAAGGGCAACCAATCACGCCAGAAATGATTGCTCAATTAAAACCTGAGGCTCGAAAGGAAATTGAATCTCGTCGCAGTGCGCTGGAAATAGAACTCCGCGCAACTTTCCGAAAACTTAGGAATTTAGAACGTGAACTACGTGAAAAACTCCGCCAAATGGAAGAGAAAGCAGTTCGATTCACCCTTGAACCCCTAATTACGGAGCTTGAAGAAGAATATCAAGGAAATGAAAAAGCGATAAAATGGGTTCATGAGCTCTCCGACGATTTGATTGAGAACCTAAACCAATTCATCGGACGTCAACCCGAAGGACTCCCACCAATGCTAGCTGCTCGCATGCCATCACCTGAAGATTTTGCTCAACGCTACAAAGTAAATTTAATCGTTGATCATTCAGAGCAGGATGGAGCACCCATTGTCATTGTTTCCAATGCGACATACACAAATCTCTTCGGTCGCGTAGAAAAGGAACCCCGCTTTGGTGCTTTAGTGACTGACACAACCATGATTCGGGCAGGCGATATTCACCGAGCTAATGGGGGATATCTTGTCATCCCAGTTCGGGAAATGTTAATGAATCCAGTCTCGTACCCCGCCCTAAAACGCGCACTTCAACATGATCATGTTGTAATCGAAGAAGCCTCTGAGACCATGGGGTTCCTAACTGTCAAAACTCTTCATCCTGAACCAATACCGTTGAAGCTCAAAGTTATACTCGTTGGTGAACCATTGTGGTATCAACAGCTCTATCAGCTTGACCCCGATTTCCGCGAACTTTTCAAAGTAAAAGCGGATTTTGATACCTCGATGGATCGCAACCAAGAATCCGTAAAAATTTATGGTGATTTTGTTTGTACGCTCACGGAGAAAGAATCACTTCTACACCTAACTGTTCAAGCTATCGCCGAAATCGTGGATTTCAGCTCCCGGCTGGCAGATAATCAAGACAAACTATCAACGCGATTCGATGTCGTCTCAGATGTGATCCGTGAAGCCAACTTCTATGCAAAAAAGGAGGGTAAAAAAGAGATCAGATTATCCCACATCAAAAAGACTATTGATGAACGTTATTTCCGATCCAGCTTATACGCGGAAAAAATCCGCGAGTATATTAAGAAAGGCGTGGTGCTCATCGATACCAAGGGAGACGCTGTAGGGCAAATCAATGGGCTTTCAGTACTATCCCTGGGTGACTTCACTTTCGGACAACCCTCCCGCATCACAGCAACAGTAGCACCAGGACGCGGCCAAGTAATTGACATCGAACGAGAAGCCCAACTCAGTGGTCCCATCCAAATCAAAGGAGTCCAAATCCTTACCGGATTCCTTCACGAAACCTTTGGTCAAGATAAACCCCTGAGCTTATCTGCCCGAATCACCTTTGAACAGAGCTACGGAGGGGTTGATGGAGATAGCGCCAGCAGCACAGAGCTTTATGCTATGCTATCTGCCCTTTCTGAAGTTCCAATTCAACAACGATTTGCAGTTACAGGATCAGTTAACCAACACGGTCATATACAAGCTATTGGTGGCGTCAATCAAAAAATCGAGGGTTACTTTGCGGTGTGCAAAGAAATTGGCTTAACTGGCGATCAGGGTGTTCTTATTCCCAAATCTAATGTTCAAAACCTCATGCTTAAGGATGAAGTCATCGAAGCAGTCAAAGCAGGAAAATTCCACATCTTCTCAGTTGATACAATCGAAGAGGGCATTGAACTATTAACAGGTTTGCCTGCTGGGAAACGACAGGCTGATGGAAAATTCCCAACCGATTCAATCTTGGGGCGAGTGGATAAACGGTTACGTGAAATGGCAAATATCATGCGAGAACATAACCGACCAGATGTTGGAAATTAGCTGCGCAATTCACTTTTAAGCAAAGTCCACGCAAAACCTGCTAGGGAAAGCTTGTATGCCCTCTAGCGGAGAAAATCGATCAAACCAGGAAGTTATTCTCAACCCCCATAGTCAGACTGTGGCAAGGTTGGAAAGACAACTTGACACAGATCTTGAGCATGGATTAATGAGTGGCGAAGCTCTGAACCGATTGGATAAATATGGACCCAACCAGCTACCACGAATTCGTGGGTCCTTTTGGCGAGTATATCTAGCACCGATTTTAAACGGACTCATCCTCATTTACTTAATTGTTATCGTTATCCTAT
>JABXGS010000264.1 GCA_016550425.1 archaeon | reverse complement strand
GGGGACGTATTCGGTGGGTGGGGCGCCGCCTTTGAGGAGTCGGAGGAGGGTGGTTTTGCCGACGCCGCCTTCGCCGACGAGGCTGACTTTGAGTTTGCTCATGATGTAGTTGTCGATGAGGTCTTCGAGGGGTTGGGGGTTGTCGCTGTTGCCGATTTCTTTGGTTTGTTCGGTGCCGTATTTACCGACGATCATGCGGAGGGCGGTTTTGACTTTTTCGGCGACGCGGTTGTCTTCGTCTTGCATGTGGCTGATGAAGACGAGGAGAAGATCTTCGATGTTGCTGAAGATGTATTTGGCGCCTTGGATGTGGATGGGGAGGGAGGGGATGTCGGTGGATTGGACGTGACTCATGAATTCTTTGTAGGCGCGAAGGAATTCACGGATTTGCTCGTCGGGAAGGTCGACGCGCCAATATTGTTTGCGAAAGATGACGCTGGCTTGGAGGCCGACTTCGTCTTTGCGGGGGCTGATGCTAAAAAGTATTGCGTTGTGGATTATGGCCCGCACATCCCAGGTGTTTTGCTACGTCATTGTTGTTTATCGGAGTGGCGCTGATAAGCTTTTTGGCGCGTCTTGCTAAGAGGGGTGTGGGATTAGGTTCTCTTGAGGTAATTTTTTAATGCATGAGGCTTTTCAGGTGTTGCGAGGACAACGGCGTGTCATCGATTGATGTGTATGAATTACCGGATTGGTTTATGGAGCAGACAAAGGATTTGCTCTTCAATTACCGTGCGGATATTCAGAAACAGATGGATCGGATTGAAGAGGCGTTGGTTGCTAGCACGGAGTCGGCAGAACAGTTGCTCGAAGAAGTGGTCATTGATGGAGAAATGACGGTGCCAGGTGCAGCTGCAAAGCTGGCGAATCGCTTGAAAGTGTTGTTTGACACCATCGAGTTTCCTGAAGAAATCACATTTACCTCAGTGGAGGAACTATTGCAGGATCTGGAAGGGTATCTTCGCGATGTGACTTTAGCTGGGCAACGGTATATTCGCCGGCTACCAAAGGTGCATAAGCGTATTATCAAGGAATTGGATTACCAATTCCGTACCATTAACCAAGGATATCAAAAAATTAAGAAAATCTGGGAAAAAGATAAGCTTCCGAAACAAGTGGACCTAATCCGTGAAGAGGTCGAGGAGATAGAAGACCGATCTCATCAGTTAGTGAACCTCTCGGAGCAGTTGGTGGAACTTCAAAGGCAGCGTGAAAAAGTGGAAGGACGGGTTGAAAAGCACCAAGACGGAATTGAGCAATTTCGAATGGATTCGGGGTTGGTGGAAATTGAAGAGATCCGACGCGAAATCGACAGCATTCGGATGCTGGTGACCAATCAACTGAATTTTCTCAAAAAACCCTTCAAGAAACTCAGCCAAGTGGCGGGACAAGCGGTCATGATTTCTTCAACAGCGGGGGAAGGCGCTGATGCCTATTCAGCGGATCCATGGCACGCCTTTCAAAAAGATACCGAAGACCTTTCTCGGTTGAAGGCGGGATTAAACGCGTTAGTGGATGCAATTGAAAAAAAGAAGATTAAGTTCAAAACGCGTCTGAATCGCAAGGTAATTGATAGTCGCGGACAAGTGGTTGAGAAAGGCAATTTGGATGAGTACCGCCTACGATTTTCAGCTCTTGAATCTCGGAAAACTGAACTAAAGTCCTCCGTCTCGGTTGATGAGCGACGGGAATTGGAGAAATCTTTGGAACGTGCCAAATGGGAGAAACGCGATGTAGCAGCGGAAATTAAACATATTCAGGAACAAATTAACAAAGTGTCAGCGCGATTGAAAACGCTCCAAACACGGCTTGAAAAAGCACTATCGAAAATTCTTCGTGGGGACATTGAAATCGAGTTTCCTGATGAGGTAAAAGCGATTCTTGGTGAAGCTGCAACCGATGAATCCTAAATTCAGTTGTCACAAAGCCTTTTTAGCCGATATCGGTGGTTACGGTAGATGGAGGCGATGAAGCGTGTCACAAGAATACCACCCCATCACACAAAAATACATTCTGCCAATGACTTCATACCTCGTTGAGCTCGGACGAATGGGTGACCGATGGGCTGTTAAAGTATTCCGTGGTCCCACGGAAATTAGTACAACACCCTTAACAACCGACCTCAATCATAACGAGATTTTTAACGCCATCCAAAATAACGTCTCCATGCCAATGTTTAGCCCTGAGCGAATGTTTGGTACCATTGGGCGTATGGTACAGGAAGCGCGACTCAATATATCTAGACCGCCTGAGTCAGATATGAGTTCCCAACCCCCCACCGACCCTTCAAGCTTTGATTAGGATTTTTGTTCTAGATAAGCTCCAATAGCATCCAAAGCTGAGTTCAGAGTTGATGGTGGAGCAAGGAAAACAAGACGGAAATGACCTGCCCCATACTTGGGGTCGAAACCAGATCCATGGACCACTAGAATACCAGTTTTATGGAGTAAGTCCATGACAAAGGCTTCATCCGATGACCACCTAGTGCCCAATTCAATTTTTGGAAATATGTAAAAAGCGCCTTCAGGTTTCGAAGTTGAAATGCCCTCGATTTCATTTAATCGATTGAATACAAGATCGCGCCGTTGACGTAGCCGTGTGAGGACCGGTTTAAGATATTCGTCACTTTCACGGAGAGCAGCGGCAGCAGCGTACTGAGCAGGAGCGTTCGTACAAATTCGTATACGTGCCTGTTTTAGGATATGTTCTTTCAACGATTCCAGCTCCTGGTTTGGGTGATGAAAGTACATATATCCTATGCGCCAACCAGGGACAAGATAAACTTTGGATAGTCCATTGAACCCAATGATAGGAACATCGTTAGCTATGGCGGCTGTGCTTTTGGGGGTTCGGTCATACACAAGACGATCATAGACTTCATCAGAGATTAGGGGAAGGCCAAACTCGCCCGCAAGGTCGACAAAATTCTTAACCGTCTTTTCATCGTAGACCGACCCGGTTGGGTTATTAGGATTAATCAAAACAATTGCAGCGGTTTTCTCAGTAATCTTTGCGCGAATATCATCAAGATCTGGTTGCCAGCCTTCTTCTTCGAGGCAACGATAGGTATGAGCGACTCCCTCAAAGAAGCGGACAAAAGCTAGATAAGGCGGATACGTTGGTCCAGGCACCAAGACCTCGGACCCAGGATGAACAAGCGCCGCCATCATCATTTGTATTCCTTCTGAAATCCCAGCGGTCGCAATTACATCTGAGGAGTCCACGGATACTTGGTTGACACGTTTTTCTTTTTCAACGACGGCTTTGCGAAATTCAGGAATTCCTGCAGAAGCCGAATAACCATTATGTCCTTCTTTCGCAGCAGCACAAAATGCATCAATCATAAAGGAGGGAGTTTCAAAATCGTAGACAATCGGATCGCCAATATTAAGATATGTAATCTGCTTTCCCGTCGTTTCGAGCTGCTTAGCAGTTACAACGACATCACGGATTGCATAGTGAATGGTTTTCGTCCGATTGGTGATGAGATTATTCCGGAAGGAGTTGGTGGGCATTAGTATCACCTACGAAAAAGGTAGCACTAACTAGGATTGTGCATTTGCACCCATTTTAAGCCTTAAGATTGTTCGTTGTCAGTAAGAAAAAATCAGCGCCGCGTCTTCTTCCATTGCTTATATGCGAGTTTGACGTCTTTTCGTGTAACTGTTTTTCGTCCCGCAAATTCTGAGAGTTCTTTAGCGATGGTGGCGATTTCAATTCCAAGTTCCTCGACGACTTCACCAAGTTCTGTGGCTGCATGTTCGCTTACGCGTTCAGCCCCAGCTTTTCGAATCAGCCTATCAACGGGTGCAAGGGGAATTATTCGAGTTGTTTTTTCTCGGGGCATAAGAATCACCGGTTATTTGTTAAAATAACCGTTCTTACTGCCCCTACTTAAATTTTACACCGATTAAAACCTCTTTACTTATAAATACAGTATTAAATCCAATTATTTCAATCAAAAAACGGCTCTATAGCGACCATCATTAAAAAAACACACTTTAGATTCACGAAGAAGCAGACGCTGGTGGTCTCAAAAGTTCTTTTACAACATCCAGCCATTCTACCCCAATCCGCCAAGAAGACACCCCTTCAGCCGCCTGTTGGACCATCTGTTCAAGAAAATACTCACCAAGCTGATCTTGCATTCGAGTCAAAATAGTGCCCACAGTGACAAGGCCCACCACAGGATTGGCTTTTTTCGCAAAGCGAGCCAGTTCGGAAGTTGTGTGCCATAATCCGTCGCTAAGACAGCGTAACAGCTCTCGTTTCACTGGATCTTCTTCAGCCATTTTCTGAAGGCGAGTGAGTTTCTGGCTCTTTGCTGATGATGATTTACCTTCTGAGTCCACAGCAAAGCCTCCAGAATTTTTTGTCAACGGTAGGTTTTAAGCCATTCGCCACAAGACCAAAAAAGAGCAGGACAGCCTCTTGGATTTTTCAGTCTTCCTTTCAACACCTAAATAATTGGCGCCCTTTCAGACATTCTTATAGGGGAATGAGGTATCAACGGAGACTAGCTTGAGTGATATCAGCCATGATTATTCCGCTTCTAATTTTGGCATTCCTCCAAGGACTCCTGGAATATCTTCCAGTAAGCAGTGAAGGACAGATTTTACTTGTCGGAGTAAACGCGTTTCTTTTCGATCCCACCTTCATACTATCCCTGATTTTTTGGTTGCACCTGGGAACCGCCTTCACCGTCATTATCTTTTACCATCGAGATGTTTTTGGATTCCTATATCAGCGAATACATCTCGACAAAACAGAGGAAAACAATTATGCAACGAAAACTTTTGGTCCCCTCTTTATGTTTGTACTTGTGGGAACAGCGGGAACCGCATTGATTGCAGTGCCTTTGTATTTGTTTCTGAAAAGTTGGGTAACCCTCCTTATGGGCAGTATTGTTACACTCCTCATTGGTGTATTGTTGCTGGTAACTGGTATAATCTTATATTTCCAGCGAGGTGCCAAAGAAAATCTCGGATTGGCGGATGTTTCTCTCCGTGAGGCTTTTGTGATTGGCCTCCTCCAGGGGATCGCAGTGCTTCCCGGAATAAGTCGATCTGCGATGACATTAACATGGCTATTAGTACGTGGGGTAGAACGAGAAGAAGCACTTCGGTTGAGTTTTCTCCTAAGCGTGCCTGCGATTTTTGGTATCGTCGTTTTGGACTTTATCATCGAAGGCGCGGTCCTCATTCTGCCTTTCCCCTTGCTTCTAGTTCTAATGCTGGTGGCTTTACTCACTGGATTAGTTACTCTTAGCCTGCTTCGCTATTATGCCATTCGGGTTCCATGGTGGATTTTCTGCTTCTGTTTGGGCATTCTTATCATTATTCTGACTGTTCCCCCAATTCTTTTTCCGGTTCCTTGAAGTTAAGGCGATATGCTTTAATAGAGGTGACGATGACCCTCGCTCTGAGGTCAGCAAAGGTGACACTAGAAACCCCTGGAAATCGGGCAGAATACAAAGCCATCGCAATAGCTCAAGACCATGCAGGTATCGTCTTACAAGCAGCAAAGGAACTTCGAGTTATGATTGAAGACTGGATGGACGGTCGTAAAGAGCGCCAACGTGACCATTTTAATAAGTTAGCAAAACTCGAAAGAAAAGCCGATAATATCAAACGATCGCTCTTAGACGAACTTTCCATTTCAGAAACTATGCTGCGGCGAAGCGATTACTTCCGTCTTGTTATGCGCACTGATGATATTGCTGACCTATGTGAAGCATCTGCATGGGACCTATCGGGACTAGAAGAATTCCAACCAGATTCAAAAACTCGTAAACATTTCAAAGCCTTGCTGGATGCCCTCTCTGATGCGGTTTACAAAATGCGCCAAGCCATTCTGTTCTTAGAACAGAATTCTAATAAGGCAGTCGAACTCGCCACGCAAGTTGACCTGGCTGAGCGAGAAGCAGATGCAGCACACCGAAGTTTCACTCAGTTTCTTTACAAATCCAATCCTGAGGTTCCAGTTCTGTTACGGTTAAAGGATCTTGGACAGCATCTAGAGGAAATTGCAGATGCAGCGGAAGATGCGGCGGATGCGGTTCGCATTATTGCCATTGCCCGTGTCCCATAGTACTTCTTTTAAACTTCGCAACCACAGAATATCCAGAACTGTGTCCGTGTGAGATGAGATGCCAAAAACCAAGCGTATCCCGGTTCAAATTGTAGAAAATAAAGTTGTAGTCTGGAACCCGGAAGACGGGTCAGAACTCTACGGAAACGGATTTTTTGGTAAGCCACTCGGCATTCGAAAACCTAAAACCACCGAATTTGACCGGCCTTCCCAGCTTTCCTTCTTTGAAGCCTTACATCTGCTTCGTAAAGGCAAAATCGATGTCTATCTTGATGAATCAAATGCCCCGTTAAAAGAAAAAGCCCTTGTTGCTGTAGCTGAAAAACAACATAAGGACTTCAGTCGAAAATACCAAGTGTACGAAGATCTCCGCAAACGAGGCTTCATTGTCCGACCAGGGTTAAAGTTTGGCGCGGATTTTGCCGTATATCGACATGGACCAGGAATCGACCATTCTTTGTTTATTGTCGAAGTCATCGCTAAATCCGATGAGATTTCTGCTATCGAAGTTGTGCGGGCAGGACGTCTAGCAACTTCTGTCCGTAAACGGTTCGTACTAGCCACTGCAACCGAAACAGGAAAAGTACGATATTTCGTATTCTCATGGATTAAACCTTAACAAATTGTACGACCCTCCGAATTTTAACCATTGGATTTTTATGAGGCGTTGTAGAGTTCACTTACACAGACGTGATACCTATGAGCAAAGAGGAGAATGCAAAGAAAGCCCTAGAACTCCTTGAAGAAGCGTGGAAAGTGAAATCCGCTATTGTGATGACCGACGACTACCTGTACATGATGTATCAACTTGGAGAAGGAAAATGGAAGGAAGCAAGTTTTATCTTTGATGATGCCAGCTTAGAAGTTCGAGACCTCGATGCAGAAAAAGCTCTAATGCTCCTCATTGAAGAGATCACTACTGGACTTCCTGGATACAAGACCTATACGACAGTACTTGATAATGATACCCGCGAAACTGTCAAAGAAAAAATCCAAGCGGCCTCGAAGTAATCAACACCATTTATTTTCAATACCCAGATAGCCTAACAAATAGAACTAACGGTGCCAGTTCACTGGCTCGGATTCCTTTTCTCTACAACCTAGTCCTACTTGATGGCTTTCAAGAACTTTTGAATCGGTGTTACTAACTGGGTGAATTCGATGGGTATTATATACTTGGTACTGGGACTCGTACCGAGAGCTTGGATCGTGTGCATGTACTGAAGCACCATGGTCTTTTCGTCAATACCCTTCGCGACATCAAAGACCTTCTGTAACGCTAAGGCTTCACCCTCCGCTCGTAAAACCGATGACTGCCGTTCACCCTCCGCCCGTAGAATAGCCGATTGCTTATCACCCTCAGCAATAGCAATCGTCGACTCCCGTTTACCAGCGGCCTCTGTCACCATAGCACGGCGTCGTCGCTCAGCCTCCATCTGCATAATCATCGCTTCATTCACCTTTGTAGGCGGTAGAATTTCACGAATCTCGACTTTCGTGACTTTGACGCCCCACGGTTCTGTATTTTCATCAAGTTTTTCGCGAAGCACACTGTTGATGTATTCCCGTTTTGCTAGGACATCATCTAAGGTGATGTCTCCCACAACAGCACGAAGTGTGGTTTGGCTGATTCCGAGTGCAGCACCGCTGAAATCTCGAATTCGAAGGACGCTGTCTCGGGCATTGACTACCCGATGATATATGAGAAGGTCGATGTCAACTGGAGCGTTGTCGCTGGTGATGCAGCGTTGATGTTCGATTTCGAAGTATTGTTCGCGGAGGTCGACTCTTTCCATTTTGTCAAGGATTGGTATAAGGAAGATGACGCCGGGACCTTTGACGCCAGGAAGAGCACGACCAAGGCGGAAGATGACCGCACGTTCGTACTCTTTGAGGACGCGGATGAAGGGAACGATGAGGAGTAAGACAATTATGAAGATAAGGATGACAATGAGCCACCAATAGGCTTGGAAGAAGTAGAATATGTCAAATTGCATGGTTCCTATCCCTTCATGTATTGGTGCTTATTACAAGGGAAAATACTTTACGGACTTTTAGGAGTCTGTTCGATGGAAAACGTGGGGTAGCGAAGGATTTTAGGCGTGAAATTACAAGGAATTCGGCAGGTGAGTGTATGTCGCGTATCTGTCCTAATTGCGGGCAATCGGTGAAGGATTCAGCGAAATTTTGTAAGTATTGTGGCTCGAAACTTGGTGCCCCGGTAGCAAAACCGGTGTCACGTCCAGTTACAACGGGGCGTGCAGCACCTGCTGTTATGCCGGATCGAGAGCCAGTGACAGAGGTTCCCGCAGAAGTATTAGCACAACTGGAAGTTCGGGCACAATTAATGGGCATTGAAGAAGAAGAGTCGGAGTTGCTCAGTGAATTAGAAGCTCTTGAAAAAGAGCTAGAACAGGGCGACCGATCAATTGCAGAGTTGGAAAAGGAAATTAAACCGCTGCAACAGAAGATTAAGGCGCTTAAGACCAAAGAAAAGAAACTTAACTCGAAAGTTAAAGAATTCAATTTTGAAAAAGCAGGGAAAGAACGGCAACGATTGAAAGAAAGGATGACTAAACTTGAAGAGTTAAAAGAAGGCGGAAAAGTCCGCGAAAGCGTCTATATTCGACTTCAAGATGAATATGAGCAGGGTATGGCAGAAGCGGATGCTCAATACCAAGAACAGGTCATTTTAGCCCGTGAATGGTTGACCTTACTTAAAGCCCAATACAAAGGAGTCCGTGATGAATTATCTTTACTCGATGCACGTCATTCCGTTGGAGAAGTTAAAGAAAAAGATTACAAATCACGTAAAACGAATTTAGAGCAACGATCAAAGGTGCTTGGTCATCAAGTGGAAATTTTTGAAGCGGTGCTTCGAGATTTCTAATCATTTGGGTTCCAACTTCCCCATGAAATTACTCCTGAACACAAAACATTTTATACACTAGTGTAATTCTGAACCTCTCACCGGAGGACATTTCAGATGAACCGACGAGTCATTGCCATCGCCATTCTATGTGTGGGATTAGCCGCCCTTGCCTTTGGAATCTCACTAGGGCAGCATGAGCTTGTACGCTCATGGCTTCAAGTCTTTTCTGACGTATATGCACCCTATTTCCCACAACCCATCACATTCTAAGGAGATAACCATTGTGAGCGACAACGAAAACGAAGTTGAACAAGAAGAGGATTCTACGCGTATTTGGGACCGAATTGAACGCCCCTTAGCACGATGGAAAAGAACCCTTCTTGAGAAATCACGGCCACACAAAACCCTCCATTATTGGGTGAAAAAAGCCTTTGAAGAATTGCTGGCTATCCGCATCGTCCGGTTCATTGTTCAACTAGCTGCATTCCTTGTCCTTTTCTATGCGGGAATCGTGTTTGTTTTAGGTTATGACCCTCTCATGGGTACAATCTTTTCAGGTGTTGCATGGCTCATTCCCATCTTTGGATATATTCCCATGCCTTTTGATATGCCCCAAGGCATTGCCCAAGGAACAGCCACTGGCTATTTCGAGGTGATTCAATTCGTTGGACAACAGGGCATTTTTCCCTATATTGCCGTCGGTGTTATCCTCATTGTACCTATTCTGATTGGTCGTAGTTTTTGTGGTTGGATTTGTCCCTTTGGATTTGTTCAAGACCTCTTCGCACTCACTCCAATTCGTAAACGATACCCATCCAAGCAATGGGATCAACGCCTAAAGAGTGTCAAATACGTGATTCTCTTTGTCGTGTTGTTTTTTGTTGCTTGGCTCGGTTATTGGACGTTTCTTGGAATCGATGAAGGTTTAAGGCAAGCCTTATCACAGTCACTATTCGGATCCGCATTTGCCACAGCACTTTGGTCAGCCCTCAATCCCTCAGGTACATTCTTTGTCATTTTGCCCTACCTTTATCTCAATGGAATAATTTCTCCCATCCTCACTCAATGGAACCCCCCATTCATCACATGGAGTTGGGCTATGTATATCCGGCTCGCTTTCCTTGCAATTGTACTAATCATGTCATTATTCATGATGCGTCCATTTTGCCGCTATCTCTGCCCCACAGGTGCCTTGATGGGGCTAGTCAGCCAATTTAGCTTCCTCACCGTGAGCCGTAGCGCCACCGAATGCCTGGGTCCCACCTGTGATTCCCCACGATGTAAACAAGCCTGCCCCGTCGGCATCGACGTCATGACCAAACCCTTTGGACCTATCCATGATCCCGAATGCATCCTCTGTCTCGATTGTGTTGCGAAGTGTTCGCACGATGCGGTGAAAGTAGAATACGGTTAGAAGTGAACGTGGTGTAGCTGGATGGGTAAAGTGAAGCAGGGTACGGTTTGCAGCGTGAGGGGTTGTAATGAGAAAGCTACTCGATCACTTACAGCGGACAAAGCTCGAGAAGCATTACAATCCACGGGCGTAGTCTTCGATGACGACCGGGCACGCCGAATTTACTTATGCCAGAAGCACTATAGGGAGTACAAAAAACAGACGAAAAAGGATAAGAAAGTGGATAAGTGGCGGTATGGCGTTTAGTCCATATTGAGTTAGTGCTCGTCGTCAGTTTCGGTTGTCAGTTGATTGACGACTTTTTTAATTTGTTTTT
>JABXGS010000055.1 GCA_016550425.1 archaeon | reverse complement strand
TCGAATCCTCAAGAAACCGTGTGGCGAATCAAAGAAGCGTTTGAAAAGGAATTTGGGCGTGAATTGGGTGTAATTATTACTGATAGCCGTACCCAACCACTTCGACTAGGAACCGTGGGGCTAGCTCTTGCAGTTGCGGGATTTGAGCCAATAAAGGATTTTCGCGGAAAGCCGGATCTTTTTGGTCGACACTTACGCATTACTCGGTCAGCAGTTGCGGATAATCTAGCCTCAGCAGCTCAATTGTTGCTAGGAGAAGCTGATGAACGAATTCCTTCTGTGATCATTCGTGGCGCTCCAGTGAAATTTACCAAGAATCGCATTCTAACAGGAGAATTAACTCTCTCTAGGCACGAATGTATGTATATGTCGGTTTTCCAGCAATACGTTGAAAAAAGGACATAATTTACTTCAAAAGGGGCGGAGAACGGCTCAGCACTCAAGATCCTTGTCATCCCTAATACTAAGTTTTAGGTCTAAAGGGTCGGGTCGTCACTGCCATTCTCCTTCCTTCTTCATGGTGTATACTCCTTTTATGCATTCGTAAAAAAGCGGTGGTGCGGCTTCCGGGATTTTCGGCGGTAAGATAAAGCTGACCTGCTTTCGAACCCGGGTCTCAGGCGTGGGAGGCCTGGATCATAACCACTAGATCAAAGCCGCTTCTTCGTAATTCACGAAATATCCATTCGCCCTAAAACAATTGTGGTATGTTATTGGTCAGAAATTAGTTAGCATCACTTGTGGGTGGGGAAAAGCGGTAAAGCTGCTTGTTTTTAGCCTTTTCAATTGTTTCGGGGTCAATGCGTTTCAGTTCGCGTTCGGGGAATCTTGAGAGCATTTCCCAGCCCAAATCAAGGGTTTGCTCGATCGTTCGTTCTTCAAACTCACTCTGGTTAAGAAATTGCTGTTCAAATGTTTCAATGAAACTCAAATATACACGATCCCGGTCTGAAAGTGCTCCCTCACCGACAACGGCAACGAGGTCACGGAGGTCCGATCCTTCGCTTGCCGCATAATATAGCTGTGCTTGAACTTCATTATGATCTGCACGGGTATGTCCTTCACCGATTCCTTCCTTCATCAGCCGACTTAGACTAGGTGCGGGGTCAATGGGTGGGTAAATACCCTTGTTATGCAAGGATCGACTTGTAATGAGTTGTCCTTCTGTAATATAGCCAGTTAGATCTGCAACAGGGTGAGTGATATCATCACCGGGCATTGTAAGAATAGGCATTTGGGTGATCGTTCCTTTGCGTCCAATAATCCTGCCTGCTCGTTCATAGATGGATGAAAGATCAGTGTAAAGGTATCCGGGGTATCCTCGCCGACCGGGTACTTCTTCTCGAGCCGCTGAGATTTCACGCAAAGCATTTGCGTAGTTGAGCATGTCTGTAAGAATTACTAGCACATGCATGTTTTGTTCAAATGCAAGATATTCGGCGATTGTGAGAGCCGTTCGGGGGGTGATAATTCGTTCAATGGGTGGGTCATCTGCTAGGTTTAAGACAAGGACGCTAGTAGCCAGCGCTCCTGTTTCTTCTAATGTCTTCATATAGAATTGGGCAGTTTCGGCAGTAATTCCAATTGCACAAAGAATAACCGCAAACTGTTCTTCCTTCCCTGGGATTTTAGCTTGGCGAGTAATTTGTGCTGCAACTCGGTCGTGGGGAAGTCCTGATCCGCTAAAAATGGGTAACTTTTGTCCTCTAACTAAGGTGTTGAGTCCATCAATTACACTTAGTCCTGTTTGAATAAATTCGCGGGGGTATTGTCGTGCATCAGGGTTCATTGGAGCACCATTAAGGTCTAACTCTTCATCAGGGACGATGGGCGGTCCACGATCGATAGGTGCGCCTGAACCATTTAGAATGCGTCCAAGTAAATCGCTTGTTACAGCGGTTTTCATGGTTTCTCCTGTTAGACGGACACGTGTGGATTTTGTGTCAAGGCCTCTGGTTCCTTCGAAAACCTGCACAATAGCACGGCCTCGCATCGCTTCTAATACGGTTCCTCGACGAATGGTCCCATCCGGCGCTGTTACTTCAACTAATTCGTTATATGCAACATCGCTGACTTTGTCGAGAATTAGGAGGGGTCCTGTAACAGTGGTTACGGTCTGGTAAGTAGGCTTCAAGGAGGTGGCTTGTCTTTCGGTCATTGTTACAGCCTCATGAATCCCTTTATTCTTATTTTGAGGGGTATCGAGCTTCGGTCACTAGGCTCGTGCAACTTTTAACTCTTACTCACAAGGTAATGCGTAGGAAAGCCCACATCCTTTCAGAGGGGATCAATTGTGTGGGGCTTAAAGCCGCCACACACCATACAACAGGTAGACCACACCGCGCCACCCCCAGCCGAACACTACCACCATCCTGCCGGAGCCCTCGATGTCGCATGACCCTCTCCAAAGCCGCCACCATTAAAGCCACCCGCACCGCCACCAAGGAAAGGCGACGCCACCAGACCTGCCGAGTCTACCTAGTCAAGCTCTGCTACTCCCACCTCAGTCAGGAAACCCGCCACCACCTCCAGAGGCTCTTCCTGGAAGCCAAGTGGCTCTACAACCACCTCATTGACCAACCCGACCTCTTTGCCTTCGACTACAAAATTAAGGCGGTGCCAGTAAAGGTCAAAGGCAAGTTCGAGACCCGACCCCTCCGTCATCTCTCCTCTCAGATGAAACAGGCCCTCTTGGACCGCGTAAGAGCGAACATACGCGGGCTAGCCCGAAGAAAAGCCAAGGGGCACCAAGTAGGGGCGTTGAAGTTTAAGAAGCGGGTGCGCTCCATTCCCCTCAAGCAATACGGCAACACATACACCCTCCTGAATAAGAAGTATGTACGGGTGCAGGGGATACGGCAGAAGCTGCGGGTCAACGGATTAGCGCAGCTCCCCGACGGCGTAGAGCTGGCCAACGGGGTGCTGCTGGAGCGCCACGGCGACTATTACCTGGCTATCACCACCTTCCAGCCCGAGGGGCCGGTTTCACTCCCGCCCTTCAGAAGCGTGGGGATCGATTTCGGGGTGGCGACGCCGCTCACCCTCTCGGTGGGGATCGCCATCCGGTACACGGTGCCGATCAGCCTGAACCGACGGCTGAGACGGCTCCACCAGAAGTTGAGCCGGCAGACGCGTTGGAGTCGGAACTGGTGGAAGACACGCCGCCAGCTAGAGAAGGCCTACGCGCGGCTCAGCGCCATCAAACGGGACATCCGGAACAAGCTCGTCCACTTCCTCCGGATCCGGTTCCGGGTGGTCTGCTACCAAGCGGAGAATCTGCGGGGGTGGCAACGGCGGTGGGGCGCAACCCTCCTAGCTTCGGCCCTGGGAGGGATTATTCGGGCTATAGATGCTAGGGTGCATACGCCGGTGCGCGTGGATCGCTGGTTTCCCTCGACGAAGACCTGTTCAGGGTGTGGAGCCATCTGTGAGGTGCGCTTGGAGGAGCGGGTGTATTCCTGTTCGGTCTGTGGGCTGGTGATGGACCGGGATCAGAATGCGAGTCTGAACATTGAGGCAAAGGGCCTCAAGGATGTAGGTATGGGGCGTACCGATTTGAAGCCGGTGGAGACCGGTGCCGCTACCCGTGCATGGGTGAACGCGCTTAGCCGTATTCCCTATGTCAGGGCAAGCCCAGTCTGTGAAGCAGGAAGCCTCACCGTTTCAGCGTGAGGTTGCTCACCTTAACGCAACAAAACATTAAGCCTTTCCTTACTCACATCAGATGAAATAATTGTGAGTATCAAGTTCTTAGAAGCAGAGCTGTCTTTGCGATACCACTATTATAAGATAACATCTCTTCCATTCGATCCAAGATTATCTGTGTAATTACCGAATCATCCATGACGTCGACAATTGTTTCCGTTTGACGCTTCCATTGGCGTAAGAGTGGTATTTCACCTAATACTTGACGAACCATTTCTTGGTTGCGTTGGAGAAATGCTGAAATAGCCTTTTTGAGATTATCATGTACCTTTTTCAAAGCCGCTACAGCGAGCTTATTTTGGTCTTCAACGGGTTGACGCCGTGTGAGCGCTTCTGCAATATGTTGTATATTTTCATGGATACTACTTAATTGAAGAATAAAATAGGAGGTATCAAAGATATTCGCCATTTCGAGCTTAAACCCAGCTGGCCGAATAATCATGGCTTTTCTTAACGCTCGTTGTGCTCTACGGTAGTTACCTCGTTGACGCCACCCTTCGGTAATTAACTCGTTTGCCACTCGTTCCGTCTCATCAGGTCCTGCCTCCAAACCCATGATGAGTGTCATAATACCTTCAATGGTGGCTCCTCCACTCATCTTGACAAATTCCATGATGTCTTGTCCACGAATTACACTAACCCCTTTGATAACTATCTGGCGGTTAGTGCTTTCTAGGATTTCGAAACCTGGGAGCTGATTCACAATATTAGTGACAATTTTTCGAACCGATTCGTTTAGTCTTCGGCTGCTCTCTATTGTTAATTGATCATAACCCACAGTGTAATAGGTTTCAAGTATCGTTCTTAATGTCAGTTCATCCTGCTCTAAAAGGCGAATTGTAGCAACCTTTTCAGAAGGGGTTTCTTTAATTTGCAGCGGGGTGATACGTAATGAACCCTCAGGCTCTTCTTGTATATGAAGTTGTGATTCCGGTTTTATCCCATATTTCTTAATCCACCGACGAGGAAGGCTTACAACAAGGGTTTTGCTTCTCCCCCACTGGGTTGCTTTTCGGGTTTCATCTATCATTCCAATACGCCTTTTCCCTAGTTGGGAATAATGGTAATCAAATACAGTTAACCTGGAACAGCTATTTTATCTACTTTGCTTCAATGGACATAAATTCGTTGTTGATATCACTTTCAAGGTCCTTGAAGTATTGAAGCATGGCATTTTGGTCTTCGTGAGGTTGGACTTTCATTCGTGCAATCTTGCCAACAACTGGCAGTGAGATGATTCGTCGAAGCGGAATTCCCTCGTCAATTGCTTGGCGCATCTGTTGCCAAAAGGTCATAATTGTCTTTAGCATCCAATAACTCTTCGATTCAGGACAATATGTATCGATTGGATGAAGAGCAGATTGCATGAGATAATCTTCTTTGACCATTCGGGCAGCTTCTAAGATTGCCCTTTCGCGTTCCGGCAAAGCATCTGGTCCGACTAGCTGTACAATTTCACGAAGTTCTTTGTCGCGTTGAAGAATAGACAGGGATTCTTCTGTAAGTTCTGGCCAGTCTTGGCCCATGTTCTTCTGATACCAAGAAACCAAGTCGTCTTTGTATAATGAATAACTTTGAAGATAGTTGATTGCAGGGAAGAAACGCCGTGAGGCCATATCTTTGTCAAGCGCCCAAAATACTTTCGTGATTCTTAATGTAGATTGTGTTACTGGCTCGGAAAAGTCACCTCCAGCTGGAGAGACGGCACCAGTAACAGTAACACTGCCTACGCGGTCATCAGTTCCTAAGGTCTGAACTCGTCCTGCTCGCTCATAGAAATCAGCTAGACGGCTTCCCAAGTAAGCAGGATAACCCTCTTCGCCTGGCATTTCCTCTAATCGTCCTGAAATCTCTCGGAGTGCTTCTGCCCAACGAGAGGTACTGTCTGCCATTAGCGCTACATTATAACCTTGATCACGGAAATATTCAGCAAGTGTTATACCTGTGTAAATTGAAGCTTCTCGTGCAGCAACAGGCATGTTGCTCGTATTAGCCACAAGCAGCGTTCTTTCCATCAACGATTTGCCACTTTTTGGATCCTTGAGTTTGGGAAAATCTTCGAGGACTTCAGTCATCTCATTCCCCCTTTCGCCACACCCAACATAGACAATAATTTCAGCATCCGCCCATTTTGCTAGCTGGTGGAGGGTTACAGTTTTCCCGGTCCCGAACCCTCCTGGGATTGCTCCTGTTCCACCTTTAGCGACAGGAAAGAAGGTGTCGATGACACGCTGTCCGGTATATAGTGGCACTTCTGTACTAATTTTTGTTTTATAGGGACGACCGATTCGTACAGGCCATCGCTGGGTGAGTTTCAGGTCTTCTTTGCCCGAGGCGGTTTGGACTTGTGCGATGACCTCTTTGATCGTATAATCTCCTGCTGGAACGATTTTTGTTAGTTTTCCTTCTATTCCAGGGGGAACGAGGATTTTATGAAGAAATACACTGGTTTCTTGAACAGTTCCAAGCACATCTCCTTGGGATACGGTTGCTCCTTTCTCTACGGTGGGTTGGAATGGCCATTTCTTATCCGAAGGGAGGGGTTCTGCAGTTATTCCCCTTGTGATGAAGTCTCCGACCTCTTCCTTGATGCTGGGGAGGGGTCGTTGAATTCCGTCAAAAATAGATCCAACTAAGCCGGGACCCAGTTCCACATCAAGCGATGTTCCTGTTGCGACGACTGTTTCACCGGGCTTTAATCCTGAAGTTTCTTCATATACTTGAATGTAGGCTCGGTCACCAACTATTCGGTTTACTTCGCCAATCAGCTCTTCTTCTCCGACTCTACAGACTTCAAACATAGTTACTCCAAGAAGACCGTCTGCTTCTATAAGAGGTCCTGCTATTCGTTGAATAGTTCCTATTCGCGTAGTCATGGTCAATTCGCCTTAGTTCTCATTTCGCTTTTGGGTTCTCTATCTGCTATATTCTGTTGTTAAAATTCTTATGGTAGTTGGGTGTTTCAAAATCCTTCAAGTTCAACCCCGATTGCACGTTTCACTAATCGGCGTACGGGGCTTTCTTTTCCTTCGAGACGACCGCTTTTGTCAGGAATTTCAACGATAACTGGATAGGGGCGTTCTGATACTGCTTCAATCGTTTCACGGATTTTTTCAGCCCAGCGTTCAGTAATGATGACGATTGAAATCTTTGAATCATTGGAAAACGTATTTAGTGCTTGACGCGCTGCTGGGGCATCGGATGGTACACTAGAATTTAGAATGCCAGCTAATCGAAAACCTACTACTGTGTCAGTATCCCCGATGATTGCGATTTTATCTGTCATTTTATTTCTCGTCCCGTTTTTTTTCATTGGTGATTTGTTTTCGGAGAGCTTGCAGGCGTCGTAACATTCCTCCGACTGAATCCATTCGAGATATTGCCAGTGGTACCTGCCCTCTATTAGCAAGTTCGATTGCCAGGTAGTCGATTTGTTCTACACCATGTAGTACAAAAAGACTTGGTTTAATCTCACCTTTCAGGGCTATCATGGGGGACCGACCTGTTGAAACATTTACTAAAATAAGTGCCCGGTCTTCGGTTGCTTCGAACAGTTTGAGAAATCCGGTGCTTGATAATGCATCTAATGCCTCGCTCGTATCTACTGTCAGGTATCCAACAACTTCGCGATCAAGAAGGTCCTCACCTGCGACGACTTGTCCTCGTACACTTTCAAGGAATTCCGTAACAGTTACTCCACGATTGAACTCGCTGATATCTAGAATAATGTTGGTTGGGATTTCTGTACCCATCATACGTTGGAACGCATTGACAACCTGTCCTCCATTTCGTTCATCCAAGGTGATGATGGTTTCGACAAATCGTTTGATGGTTTTTGTTCCAGGTGATTGGCGGCGTCCACTTTCGTAATCACTTATTACTGAAGGTGATACTCCCAGAGTTTCTGATAATTGAATTTGTGGTATATGAAACATTTCACGCCATTTGCGCATGATATGGCCTGGGTTATCAGATAGGGAGATTTCTCCTGCTATGCGTCGGGCAAGACGTTGTCTGACCTGCGCCGCTACAGGCATAATTACTGGCAACCCATTATCGTTTAAGTGTTTTACGCAATTTTACGAAAATTACGGTAACTGACGAATTTCAATTCTTGATAAATGATTTGATAGTGATTGGTGGGCCGACGGGGAGTTTCTCCAACAGGCGGCTACCGGTTGGTTTTGAACCCCGGATCTCACGGATTCTCGCCATGAAATTCGGAATTCCATGGTCCCGAACCGCGAATCTTTGGTGGTTCGTAGGAACGTGTCCTCCTACCAATACCAAACTAGATCAGGAAAGCTGGTTTCCTGAGAATCTAGACCATCGACCCAACGGTGCTGATTACTGTGAATGGGCTCTTAAATTTTTTTTTACCATCAGCTCTATTTTCCTTTGAGATGTCCAAGCGTGCCCAATGGAGTGTGATCAAGCATTACAATTTCAGCGTCATCTAAGGATAGGTGGCGAAACAGTGGGGTGCCCAAGTATGAACTCGACGAATCTATATTAAGGATATGTCCTCGGAGTAAACTAAGGTACGCGGGAATAATTAGAATCTTCATTTGAAGAAGCCGTTGAATTACTGGTTTTTCATTTCTAATTGGCTCTTCTCCTAACCAACCTTTAATTGCCTCAATAATAGTGGGTTTCCATTTTGTTTTGACCCAGACCCGGTGGACTGCTACTTTTTCTTTTAACCTTGAAATAGAGATGGCGGGATGAATATGACCCATTAATAGGCTGTCACAAGTGAGTATGTCGGCTGAGGGTTTAGCATGGCCATGTAAAAGATATATCCGCTTGGATTTGAATTGGAGAAAAAAGCCAGCGGAAGAAACGATACGTGCATCATCAGGGACAACTAATTCAATATCTGCATCGTGATTTCCTCGAACAATGATCACTGGCGCTTGTTTTTGCAGGTTAAATAGTAGTTGTGCAACTTGTTGGAATTCTTGTCTGGAAAATTCGCAGAGAGAGTGCTTCAAATCGCCTAAAATGATGATTTCAGTAGGTTCAATGTCCGCGACCAGTTGCTCTAACTGTTTTATTATTTGGTGAATAACGTTAGCTGAATGATACTCCTGTTTGAACAGAGTTTTTTCATATCCAATGTGTAAATCACTGAAAACTAGTACACGTCGTGACCCTTCATGGAGGAGGAGCGCAGGTTCGTTTTGAATGATTTCCAGATGCATTCTTTATCATTAATACTAACTCGATAGATATTTTTTTCTTTACGATAGGAGATTGTTGTAGGGATGACAACCGAAATAGAAAACGCACTCAAATCCGTAAAAGAACATCAATGTATCTCCGGGTCCAACCTTCTAATTCTCACAAAACATTATGGGGAAAGATTCTGGAAAGCTCTTCTCGCAGTTGCTAATACCTGGGTGAAGAAATACATCTTCGAACCCAGTGGGAGAGAGGCATGGGTCGTTGTGGGGAAATCACGGGATTACCGTGTTCTATCTGAGATATACTGCGATTGTGAGGATTTTTACATCAATGTCATAGTAAAACGTAAAATCGATCGTTGTTACCATATTCTTGCTCAAATTCTTGCGGAAGCTCTTGGAACCTATTCAGAAATTCGCTTAGATGATATGAGGTATGACACGCTCCGAAATGAATGGGAAATGCTAATGGAAAAATCTCCGCTAAAAAACCCCAAGAAAGGGAACCCTTGAGTAAAGTTAAAAAGTAGTAAAGGAATCTGGCAAAACGGTTCTGCATATGAGTGTAATATACCAGATCTATTTGCTTGGAACTGTCGGGTTATCCATTCTTGCTAGTTTCTTGATTCTAGCTTATCACATTCTAAGTGGACGCGAGGAACAGTAATTTTTCTATTCAGGTTTCGCTTCAGCCCACCATTCCCGCGTTCGGATGAATTGCTTTTCATTCTCTAAAATCAGACGGTAGAATTCACTTTTAGATCGTTCATGGCTTCCTGCAAGGATTCGTTTCACTACCGTGGGTCCAATACCTCTACCAGCCATGGCAATCAACGCAGGCTTGCCATAATTTAAAACAACCTCAGCATTTTCTCGACCCTTACGCAGCGCTCGTTTTTCTTCTGGTGATAACTTCATCCCTGCTCGGTGTCGACGAATAGCCTGTTCTAAGAGTTTGTCAGTTGGAAATACTCCAGCGATTAATCTTGATTCACATTTCATACATTGAGGGTGCTCATCTAAGTGTTTGATTGTACGCACGCTAGACCATTGGCCACAATGTAGACACACCAAACGCACTCTGCGGTTTAAGAGACGCTTTTTTGTTTGTTCAAGGATATACGCTTCAGGTATTTGCGGTTCAAGAAACTCACCAAACCTAGCTAAGATTTGACGGGCAAATGGAGAGGGACGTTTGCGAAAAATTTGCTTTACTTTAATGGTTTTTGCTCGAATATCTTCTAAAAGTACTCGAGTGTTTTCTATATCCAGCTTATCTACATAGAATTCTCTGAGTGCTTCAGAAATGACAGGGGTGTCAACAAAATACTTCATGATTCGAAGAAGCTGGTTACTCCGGAGACTAGCTTCTTTTGAGATAACTCCAAATCGTCGAGCCACGTGGAAGAAACGTCTTGCAAAATATGGGGATCGTAATAAGATTAGTTCCAGTAGTTCATCCATGTGGTTTGGATCTAGCGATTGGAGACCCTCAAATAGGGTTTCGCCTACCACATAGCCTCCCCCACGTTCAAATCGAAAGAGAATCCGGTATTGATCAGCATGAAAGACAATTTCCCTTCCCAATTGAGATGTTAAGAGGGCTGCTAGTAGACGACCCAGCGTTTGGTTGATACGAGTTCCGTAGCATGAATGGATGACTACTAGTTCAAAACCCACTTCAATGATAATATTATGTTTATCCGGGATAAATTCACTCTGAATCTGTTTGCTAATGGTCTTGCGTTGTACTTCTTTTGCGGCTTCATCTACATCAATACTATATGATAGGGATCTCGAACTGTCAATATTTTCTGCAATGCAATTCCAGAGAGTACCGACTCCCTCTGAAATCATTTTTGATACAGGGATTAGTTCTCCGGTCCATCGGGGAATCCGACCCTTGGTTTGATGAATTGCTGTAACATAAACAACTTCTTCTTCTTGCTTCACAACCTCCCATGGACGTCCACGAAGTACGAGGATATTACCAGTGTGTCCATATTCCTCAGCAAAGCCAGCGTCTAAACGCCCGACAGAACGGTTAGTAGCGACGTTTATCACTCGATGGAATGGCGTGTCGGGAATCACGGAGAGATTTTCGAAGTAATAGGAATAGGATTTTCGTCGGGGACGTAAAATTACGTCATCAGATGAAATCAAACCTTCTCTTTGCAGAAATGTGATGACTTCAGCTATCTGTTCAATATCGAGTTTGTGATATGATGGTGCACGCCTAATGATTTTAATAGCGTCTTCGTAGGTGCGTGTCTTGTACTCAATGGCGAGACCAACTAATTGATGGGCGACGATATCAAGTGCATTATAGTGAATAGGAGGTGTTTCAAGACAGCCCTCTAAGGCTTTTTCAGCCACTACGATGCTCTCACATATGTCATCAAACTTAGTAGTTATGATGACTCCCTTTGATTTCTGATCAAGTTGATGGCCAGCTCGGCCAACCCGCTGGAGTAAGCGAACGACCTGGCGTGGTGAACCGTATTGAATTACTAAATCGACAGATCCAATATCCAAGCCCAATTCCAAGGATGAGGTACAAACCAAATAGGGGATTTCTTCGGCTTTGAATTTTTCTTCTGCCTCAATTCGTACCTCTCGGGAAAGGGAACCATGATGAACACCTGAGTCGTCACCATGAAGTTTGGCTAACCTAAGACTAAGAGCTTCTGCTGTTTGTCGTTCATTGCAGAATATCAAGGTTGATGAATGTTTGTTCACCAAGTCCCATATCCTTTCAGCAGGTCCATCGAGAGGGGTTTTTTCACTATCATTGTAGAAAAACGGACGATATTCTACACGAAAGCCAAAGTCCTTCGTAGCTGGAGATTTTATTATCTCCATATTTTCCTCTCCTTTCATGAAATCTCGAAGTTCTTGTGGGTTGCCAACTGTAGCTGACAATCCAATACGTTGAAATGGATTTTTCGTTAGTTCACGAAGTCGTTCTAATGCAACCATTAATTGGACTCCACGTTTGCTAGCAGCAAGTTCATGAATTTCATCAACAACCACACATCTAACGTTGCGAAGGTGTTCTCGAATGCGTTTTCCTACCAAAATTGCCTGCAATGTTTCAGGTGTGATAATAAACAATTGAGGAGGATTTAGGGTCTGACGGCGCCGCGCTGAAGGGGGCGTATCTCCGTGTCTGACCTCAACACTGATTTGAAGTTGCTTAGCAATTAACAAAAGACGTCTAAGGATGTCACGATTAAGTGCTCTAAGAGGACTAATCCAAAGATACCGAACACCATCAATTGATTCGTGGTTTTTGATCAGTTGATTGACCAATGGAAGAAACGCCGCTTCTGTTTTTCCGTGTCCTGTTGGGGCAATCAGGAGAACCGACTCTCCTTTAAGAATTCGTGGGATACTACGGCTCTGAATAGGTGTAGGTCTTCGAAATCCCTGTTTGTTAATTTCCTCAACAAGTTTTGGACTTAGTATTCCAAAGATATTCTTTCCCACGTTAGAGTGGCTCCTGATTTTCCGGTTCCATGGTGATGTTTTTAATACAATAGCTGTAAAAACCCTGTGATATTAGTCCATCAACCTTGGGAGGCTGTTTTCACGCGTGCCACTTAAGCTTGTCGAAATTATTGATACGATTGTGACCAAATCAGGTAAATCCAAAGAGGATGTTTTACGCTTAATTGAAGCGAAAAAGAAGGAATTGGATGGCTATGTAACCGATGAGGGTGCTGCGTCCTTAGTAGCTCGCGAGCTTGATTTGGATCTATTTGAAAGCCAAGCTACACCTGAACTAAAACTCACTGTACGCGATTTAGTAGCTGGAATGACGGGCGTGTCATTAAATGTAAAAGTAGTTCGGATTTTTCCTGTGAGAACATTTCAAAGAAAACAAGGAGGAGAAGGGCAAGTTGCCAGTATAATCGGCAATGATGCAACAGGATCGATCCGCGTGACGTTCTGGAATAAACATACTCAACCAATAGAAGACAAAGAATTCGACGAAGGTGACATCGTCCGAGTTATTAATGGTCGCGTAAGGACAGGTCTTGGAGATCAGCTGGAACTTCATTTAGGCGGGGGAAGCCGCATCATGGTCAATCCCCCGGATGTGGATCCTAAAGACTTTCCAGATGAAGTGGTAAAACTTACGAAATTACAGTCGCTTCAAGAGGGTATGAGTGATGTCTTTGTTGAATGCGAAGTCACTGCCAAATATCGAATCACTTCCTTTAGTCGGGGAGATTCTGAAGGAATTGTGGCTAACTTAGCAATTCAAGATGAAACCGGTCGTAGTCGACTCGTTTTATGGGACGAACAAAGTGACTGGTTTAACAAATTATCTGTAAATGATAGGATTCGCATCGAAAGTGGCTATGTACGCCTGGACCAAAATGGTAGGCCAGAAATTCATGTTGGACGTCGTGGTCGACTTACAGGACTTAGTTCTTCCAGTAAGTCTTCAATAAGTCCCACACAACCACAGAAGCTTAACAACCTCAAACCTGGTGATTTTGCGTCTACAGTTGCTGTCGTTGTGATGGAAAATCAAGGTATTAGTTCGTTCACTCGTCGAGACGGACGAGAGGGAAAACGGCTGGTCTTGATATTAGCTGATGATTCAGGAAGAGTTCGGACGGTGGCCTGGGGGAAGGCAGCAGAAAATCTTGCTGATCTCAAAGAGGGTACAAAATTATTGTTAAAGGGTGTTAGTTGTCGGTTAGGGCTTCGTCAAGACCTTGAACTTCATATAAATGAGTCCACGCAGGTTCTTCGAAATCCACCTGATTTGGAAATTAAAAGTACCTCCAATAAGTATCTGAAAACCGAACAAACAGAGGTTCCAAGTCAAGTTTTAGCAAAAGTCACAGAAGGTAATTTTGTAACCATACGTGGAACGATTGTTCAAGTAATTCATCAAAAATCTGTCTACGAGTCTTGTCCAAAGTGCTTCAAAAAAATCTCTCAAGTCAACTCGAAAATTACCTGCCCAAAATGTGGGGAAATTCCTAAAGCGGAACCAAGGCTAATTGCTAAAATTGTAATCGATGATGGAACAGAAAACATTCGGGCAAGCCTTATTGGGGCCTCAGCTGAGAAATTATTTGGAATCACCAGTGTTGACGCGAAGTCCTTAATTACCGAATCAGGAAACGAAGATGAACCTGTTCGTCAAGTGGAGGAAAAACTTCTAGGCAAAGAAATTAAATTATCAGGTCGAATCAATTTAAACAACTTCTCTAACGAGCTAGAACTCTCCGTTAACGAGGTTTCTGATATCGATGCACTTGAAGTTGCTAACCAGCTTATGAATGATCTTGAACGAAAAGCCCAAAGGTAATGTAGTTCTTCTATCTAAATATCGTAAAAATGTACCTTGTTAATCATGATTGGTGAATTTAATGGGTCGACGAAGAAGAAAAGCAACTCCCCGCCGTCCTGTACGAACGATTCCATCCATTTTCAATTGTCCTCGGTGTGGCCGAAATGCGGTTCGGGTTGAATTAAACAAAAATATTGGTCAAGCCACAATTCATTGTGGTAATTGTGATGTTCAGGCGACAGTTAGAATTACACCCCTGACTGAGCCGGTGGATGTGTATGGCGAATTCGTTGATATCTGTGCTAGCCAGTCGTCAACAACTACTAAATCATCCGATTCCCAGCTCTCCTCTAAAACGTAACCTTTTTCATTTTTCACCTTGCTACGTATTCCTTCCTTGACTAATATTCTCGCGCTGGTGTTCATGAAAATCTGTTGTATAATACCTGCTTACCAAGAATCCCGTGCAATCAAAAAGGTAGTGAATCTTTCTCAGAAATACTGTACATGTGTCATTGTAGTCGATGATGGGAGTACCGATGGCACACACCGTATTGCAGAAGAGTCGGGGGCAATTGTCCTTCGTCACTCCAAAAATCTTGGCAAGGGAGCTGCGTTAAAAACTGGATTTAATCATGCAATAGAAATCGATTGTAAAATTGTCATCACATTAGATGGTGATTTGCAGCACAATCCCCATTCAATACCTCGGTTCATTAAAAAAATCGAAGAAGGATTTGATGTCGTAGTCGGTTCTCGTTATGCAACTAAATCTGAAGATATGCCCTTTGCGAGGAAGTTGAGTAATCTTATTACCACGCAAGCTTTACGTGTCTTTTTCAAAGTGCCAGTTACTGATTCGCAATCGGGTTACCGTGCATTTAGACAACAGGTGTTGGAGAAAATTCAAGTTCGAGATGCCGGGTTTGCAGCTGAAACAGAGATCCTCATTGATGCCAAACGGGCTGGATTCAAAATTGGGGAGGTTCCCATTGCCACTAATTACGGTGATGAAGAATCTAAAATTCGTGCGCGTAGAGATATTACACGCTGGTTGCTAACGTTAAGTAGGAATCTTCTTTCTTCATTCTCGTTTCGTCTGCCAAAGTGAATAGGCAAATACGACAATTCCTGCAACTAACACTATCGCTACGAAGATAATCATTATTTGTGTTGGATCTTGGACTAAGTCAATTGACATCCATCTGAAAATATTTAACCATAAAACACGATTATCCAAGGACTGGAACCAGCTTTGATTAGTTCCCGCACATGTTGTATCAGAAAACATTGTGGTCGAAGAACAGAGCACAATTCTTGAGCTTCCAATCCTAAATGCTGACAACCATCCTGGCTGATTCTGAATCACCTCACCGCTTAGGGCAACTGCTTGTGATGTTTCTGCACCACTTGAGATGATAAGATTTGAGTCATCTGTTGTCAGCGAACCCCCTGCAACAATAACCGAATTTATACCAGTAACTAAAGTTTCACGATTCAGTTGAGAGTAAAAATACGAATTATTTACTTCAACGTTATATGGGAGAATTCGAGAATTTTCTAAATCGATGATTGCATCGCCTTCGGAATTATTACCACTACTAAAGGTTGTAAATTCGATTCTTGCTTCGGTTAATCGCTGAAGAATCATATTAACTGCTATCGGGTTTCCAATCGGTCTCCTTGTGGTCTGGTAATCACTTAAAAGAAATATTGAACCTCCGTGTCTCACATATTCAGAGATTACATCCAGTTCAGAGGTAGAATAATTTTCCATCGGGTTTGGGATGACAAGAATGTGTGAACGAGATAGATTCGCGGCTGTTAATATCCCGTCTTCGAGTATCCGAATCTGGTATTCAGGATAATCCACAAAGTAACTTATGGCCTCAGTGAAATTTTGTCTTGTAACACTATAGGTTGCATTATGGCTAAAATCAAAAACAATTGATATTTCTCCCTCTTCTCGTTGGGTTGATCCTCTCACCTGTGGGAAAACGCACAACAAAAGAATCACTAATAGCCCAATTATGATTTTTTTTCGGGACGCTAAAGCCATCTGCCTGTTTCACCTATAACTGATAGGCAAAATTGACAAGAATCAAACCTTAAAGCCTTTTCCCAATAGGAGAAAGATAATTCTTTTTGAAATGCTTTGATAGCTGGAATTAAACAAAATTTATTCGCTGGTTCTGCCTAAACGCATAAGAATCATGAGCTTAGTCGGTTAGTGTAATGGCCAATCAAATTGTCACCACGGAGGTTCAGCGGAAATTATTTCACTCGCTCATGCTTCTTGTGGCCCTAGTAAATGCAATTGGGTTAGCATTATTTGGAATTCCGTATGGTCCACTTCTATCCATAGGTTTTACAGGCATTTGCCTCGTTTTCTTCTTGGGAATCGATGTAACCAGAATTCGTGTGTACGGATATTTTCCTCTCAAACGCATTACAGACCGGGTTATGCGTCCTCGCGAGCGGACAAGATTAGGCGCCAGTGTCTATTTTGCAGTGGGGACCATGATAATTTTCTTGACACTCTATATTTTCAGTAATATCCTCTTAACATGGTTTAACTTGACTTGTATTTGGATGCTTTCAGGCTGGTTAGCTGTAAGTGCGGTTATGGTTGCAGCCATAGGGGATGGAATGGCAGCGATAATTGGAATACGCTTTGGTCGCCATCGTATCCGGAGTAACCGAACACTTGAAGGTTCGATTGCTGGATTTATTTTTGGATTCCTTGCTTTTCTACCTCTGTGGTTTCTCCTTACCATTCCACTAATATACGGGCTCGTTGCAGCACTGATGCTTTTATTCGTTGATTTCGCTGCTCCTCCCATCGATGACAATCTTATTAATCCAATAGCCATTGGGTTGGTTTTAGCGTTTTTTGAACTCATGCTTGTAGTAGTTCTTATGGGAGGGCTGGGGTAAATGGATTATCATGAATCCTATGTAAACGCGATTCGTGAAGAGATTCGACATATAGCAAAAGTTGCAGAGGCAGCTCGAAGTAAAGGACTAGATCCAACTAAGGACGTAGAAATAAAACCCGCCGATGATGTTGCTGGACGGGTAGAAGGACTCGTAGGACCTCCCGGTGTGGCTGATAGAATTCGCCAATTAAGTGAAACAAAACCCGCTCATAGTGTTGCCTTCGAGGTTGCTCAGGAAATTATTCAAAGCACGCAAGCAATGGGAGGGAATCTGGAAGAAGCCGCAGAACAAGCGATTCGAACGGCTTTAGCCATTCTCACCGAAGGAATTACTGCTGGACCTATAGAAGGGATAGCAACTGCAAAGATAAAAACTAACACTGATGGAAGCAGATATCTTGCAGTATATTTCGCAGGTCCAATTCGCGCTGCAGGAGGAACTGAAGCAGCTCAAACTGTTATCGTTGCTGATGCTGTTCGGCAACAAATAGACTTAGACCGCTACAAACCCTCAAATGAGAATGTTGAACGATATGTAGAAGAAGTTGATTTGTACAACCGTATATCCCATCTCCAATACCCCTCGCGACCTGAAGAAGTTCGCCTAGCAGCACGTAACATTCCCGTTGAGGTTACTGGAGAACCCACCGCTGAAGTGGAAGTCACAGGATATCGTGATCTTCCAGGGGTCGAAACTAATCGGCTTCGAGGCGGTGCAATTCTGGTTCTAAATGATAGTATTCTTGGTAAAGCTCATAAATTAGCAAACCAAGTAGCTCAACTCTCTTTATCCGGCTGGGATTGGTTAGAAAACTTGGCACCTCAAGAATCAGATGAAGACCAAATCGAACAACGGATTCAACCAAAGGAAAAGTATCTGGAAGATATTATAGCTGGTCGCCCTGTATTGGCTTATCCTTCTCGGAAGGGAGGGTTCCGGGTTCGATATGGTCGATCACGGAATACGGGTTTAGCCGCCCTTGGGGTTAATCCCGCAACAATGCTGCTTCTTGACAATTTCATTGCCTGTGGAACCCAATTAATAATCGAACGTCCTGGGAAGGGATGTATCGCAATGCCCGTGGATACCATTCACGGTCCGATAGTAAAACTCTACGATGGAAGTATTCACCGTGTAGATACTGTTGAAGAAGCTAAGAATCTCTGCGATTCAGTATCCAAAATTCTCTTTTTAGGCGATTTGTTAATTGGATTTGGTGAATTTCGTGAAAATAATCATCTTTTAGTTCCATCAGGATTTTGTCCGGAATGGTGGGCTCAAGAAGTAATGCGTAAGTTTCTCGACGCACCTTTACAAGGTCACCAAAAACTCTTCAAACAGATTGACAAACCAATCTTTAACAGATTAATAGCGCAACCACTCAATACTCAACCCGACTCTTGGCAAGCATTAACCATCTCAGAAATTCTCCATGCTCCACTCCATCCGCGCTACCTCTATTTTTGGGAAGATCTATCAATCCAACAATTACAAACGTTCAGTAACTGGATTAAAGAACTCAAACCAGATTATGAAAACGACCGGTTGGTGTCTTTACATGGAACTGTGGATGAAGATATCGAAGCCATAATAGACATTCTTTGTATTCCATGTAAAATTCAAAAGAACAAAATTTGGTTTTATGAAGCCGCCCCAATCCTTTTTGCCATTTTTCTTGGACCGAATAAATGTAAATTCTCAACATTGAACGAAAGCGAAGGAGATGCATTAGACTACTTACAAGAAAACTGGACGATTCCTCTGCACCCCAAGGGAACCTTCTATATCGGTGCACGCATCGGGCGCCCTGAAAAGGCGAAACGCCGTGAGATGTCACCACCCCCTCATGGCATTTACCCTATTGGAAATGTCGGAGGATCAATGAGAGATATCCGAAAAGCAGAGAAGACTCAGAGTGTGAACATAGAAGCTAACTACCGCCTTTGTCCACGCTGTGGAGAAACCACATTTTTCCGAATTTGCCCCAACTGTCAAATTGAAACCGAACAGACCTACTGGTGTCCAATCTGCGCTTGTTCAAGTAAAACACAAAAATGCGCAAAATGTGGAAATCCTGCTAACACATATGGACCAATTGAACTCCAAATCAAAGATGAGCTTAAGCGGGTTCGAACTAAGTTCGGAGGCAAACTTCCCACTCGAATTAAAGGCGTTAAAGGCTTGATGAGTAAAAACAAAACTCCTGAAATTCTCGAAAAAGCGGTACTCCGCGCAAATTATGATCTTTTTGTCTACAAAGATGGCACAATTCGATTCGATATGACTGATGCGCCTCTTACTCATTTCAAGCCAAGCGAGGTCAATGTAACACCAACTCAACTCACAAGCTTAGGCTATCACTTTGACATCAACGGTGACCCCCTCACTGATAATGACCAAATTCTCGAACTCAAAATCCAAGACATCATCGTACCCTTTAATTGCGCGAAGTATCTCTTTCGCGTCTCCCAATTCGTTGACGACCTACTCACCCAGGTCTATAATCTTGACCCCTTCTATAGCCTAAAAACACCCGAAGACCTCATTGGACACCTCGTCATCGGACTCGCCCCCCACACATCCGCAGGTGTCATCGGCCGCATCATCGGCTTCACACCCCTCAGAGTCTGCTACGCACACCCCTTCTGGCACGCCGCAAAACGCCGAAACTGCCTTCATGAAGAGGAAGAGATCCTCATCTGGGACACTAAAGATCAACAACTTCTCAAACTTCCCCTCGGCTCAATCGTTGAAGAACTGCTCGAAAATGGAACACCCAAACAAATCGTCGATGATTTCGGGACACTTGCCATCGACAACCCCTACACTCATTGGCGAACCATTAGTCTCGACCCTAATACTCACCAAGCCGTCTATCAACCCATTAAACACTGGATTAAAGGCACAAGCCGCCACTGGCTCAAGATCACTACACTCTCCGGACGCACCATCACCATGACCCCAGATCACAATGCCATGATCTGGAACCCAACCACGAAGACCATCGAACGCATCAAAGCCCACCAACTCACAAACGGTGATCACATTCCTATTCTCGCCTCCATAGAGATCCCTTCGAACAATCCACCACAATCAATCAACATCCTCCAAGAACTATCAGACCGCCTTCCAAATACTGAAACATTCCAAACCTTCAAACACCAAACCCGGTTACGCAACGCCGAACCATGGATGCGAAAAACTCTCCACCGATTCGCCGTATCACTTTACAATCAACAATACAATACTCACCATAGCACTCTCACGCAATGGAAACAAACCCACACCCTCAAACAATACTTCAGAACACTCATTCCCAAGAAGCGTCGCACTCCCCTATTTTCACCCGCTTGGTATCAATCCATCCCCTTAACCCACCTTGAAGTTCTCGAACACGCAGGCGTCTTCCACTGGAACGACATCCCCCACACCGCACACCTCGGCATGACCCGCGACGATCACACCATTCCACCCTACATTCTATTTGACTCAAATCTCGTACGCCTCCTCGGCTACTACTTCGCCGAAGGCTACATCCGCGACGAACCCACCTGCTACCAAACCAACTTCAGCGTCCCCCACCCCGCCCTCCGCACCCACCTCCGACACCTCATCCACACAGTATTCGGATCCGACCCCTACTACAAACAAGACAACCACCAACTCGTCCACACCGGCCACATCCACGCCTATCTCCTCGCTTATGCGTGGAAAATCGGGAAAAACGCACTAACAAAACGCATTCCTAATTTTGTATATAATTTGCCTAGGGAATTTCGACTTCACTTCCTATCAGCCTTGATCGATGGAGATGGTTCCATTATCCCTCGGTCATGCAGAACTACAATTTACACTGCAAACGAAAAGCTCGCTAAAGACTATTCATTTCTTCTATCGACATTGGGTGTTTTTGCACGAATCCATCAAGCAAAGGGTGGACGGTTTGGTCAAGCAGTTTTAGAAAGATATGAGGAATTAGGTCTCGAACCCAAAAAAACAGAAGGCTTGTACCACGTAGATATTCCTGGTAGAGAAAATATTCCCTTCTTGGAAGATCTGTCTTTGATTAACTCCGAAAAAGACGAAAGAAGAAGAAAGATACTCGATAAGGGCTTTCCTAAAATCCAATTCTTAACAAAAATCGGAGAACACGTTATTCTTGATCAAGTAAAAGAAATAATTCCATCTCAAAACGATGATTCTTCATATTGTCTAGAAGTCGTAAAAGAAGAGCATCAAAGCAATCTCTATAACAATATATCAACTGCTAATTGTTTAGTTTTTCAGTGTGATGGCGATGAAGATTCGTTGTTGCTGACGTTGGATTCGATGATTAATTTTTCGCGGGAGTATTTGCCGACGTCTCGGGGTGGTTCGATGGATACACCGTTGGTGTTGAGTGTGTCGATAACGCCGAAAGAGATTGATGATGAGGCGCATAATATTGATGGAAGTGGGATTTACCCGTTGGAATTTTATGAGCGAGCTAGACAGTTTGCGGATCCGAAGGATGTTGAGGATATTTTTGATTTGGTGGCGCATCGCATCGTCGATCATCGAATTGATTCGACGGCTGAATCTTATGGGTTGGAATTCTCTCATCCAACTTCTGATGTTAATTATGGTCCTCGTGTAACCACTTATACAAAATTGCAGACAATGGAAGAAAAAGTAGACCGACAATTAGCGCTAGGTAAACGGATTGCCGCTGTCGATATTCAGGATATGGCTCGACGATTGCTTGATTCACACTTTCTCCCTGACATTTTTGGGAATATTCGCGCATTTTCAACTCAAAAATTTCGGTGTACAAGTTGTAATGAAAAATTCCGGCGTATCCCATTATCTGGGAAATGCTCTGTGTGCTCAGGAAACCTTGTTTTAACCGTCACCAAAGCAGGAATCACCAAGTATGTAGAATTAGCTGCTAAGATTGTTGAGGAATATCATCTACCCTTGTACTATCGACAACGACTTGACATGGCAAAAACTGTTATCGATTCTTTGTTTTCCGTTGAGAAGGATAAACAACAACAGACATTGAAGCAATTTACGCCTACGAATCCGTGAAAATTTTTTATTCCGTTTCTAGCAGGATTCTCATCAGGTCTTTATCACGAATGATTCCGATTAGTTCACCTTTAGCATCAGTTACAGGAAGTTGGTCAATATCATATCGTCGCATGGCTTTAGTAACTTCCCCTATCGTTGCTTGCTCGTAGGTGGTGATGATTCCTCCGACCATTACTTCTGATACTGGTTTGTCTGGAAGTTGTAGTTCATTCGTTGTTATATAGAGGACAGTTGTTGCATCCCATGACCAATCTGTTCCTTCACTAGCCGCAGAGACCGAGGTAGAACGCCGCTCTCGAACAATTTCACTCAAGTTCATGATATCGGTAACAGAAATGATTCCTACCAAATCGCCTTTTTCAGAAATAACAGGTAAAACATCGGTGGATGCTAAACGCATGATCGTGTATGCGGCTTGGATTGGAGTATTCTCCCAAACAGCGGTCACTTTTCGTTCAACAAATGGTGTGATGAGTTTTTCTGTATATTCTACACTAATCACCTTTCGGATGACTTGGTGCACGGTAAGCATGCCTTTGAGTCGACGTTTTGAGTCAATTACTGGTAGGCGACGGATTCCCTCTTGTAACAAGATACGGACAGCTTCTTTGATGTCGTTACTTTGGGCGATCACGGGTGGATCTCGGTCCATTAGAAGGGCTAACTGGTCTTCTTCGGTTTTTCGCATAAGGTCTAGTCGTGAGACCATTCCTGCAAGTTCTTCTGTATCCTTCTTCACTAATGGAATAGCAGTCTTTCCATGTTCGGACATGATTTGGAGAACTGTGTCACGAGTACCGGGGACAGATGCCCGAGCAAATTCCGTCTTCATCACTTCTTTAACTTTCACAATTGGCGCCTCCTAAGGACAATATCCACTGAAATAATAGTCTTGAAGGAGAAAATCCTGCATTAAATTGGTAAAGACCGTTAAAAAGGGTTCCTCAACAGGATGTTATCGTATTTTTATATATTCATAAGCATCACGAGCTGTATCGAATGCGTAGTGAACCTTCTGGAATGTCTTTCTGAAATGGGCAACATCTTTGGCAACGGTTTTTGGTTCCTCCTTATCAAAGACAATTCGACGCATAAATTCAGCAATCTGTGCCATTTCATCCTTTTTCATTCCAAGGCGTGTCGTTTCACTAGTTCCTAGGCGTATTCCACCTGGACGGATATAATCACGTCCAAATCGTTTATCCCATGGTAATAAATTGCGGTTGATGATGATATTGGCATCTTCAAGTCTTTCTTCAACAGCTCGTCCATTTCTTAGAGGAGTATTAGCAACTTCAATTAGCAGAACATGTGATTTTGTGAACCCTTTATGTTCGGCAAGTACTTTGAATCCCTCTTCCATAAGTGCTTGTCCAAGAGCCTGCGCATTTTGAATAATCTGTTGACTATACTCTTTCCCAAAGGCTAACATTTCTGCCATTACGACGGCCTTCGCTGCTACATGATGAAGGTGATGATTACTATGCAGGGCGGGGAAGACCCCTCGCTTAATACGATCTGCAAATTGTTCATGCGCGACAATGCATCCTCCCTGTGGTCCGGGGAGCGTTTTGTGTGTGCTAAACGTAATGCTGTCTGCCCCTTCTCGCAAGGGGTCTTGAAAGTTATTAGTACCAACAAGCCCTGCAACATGCGCTCCATCATAATTCACGTAGGCCCCGTATCCTTTCGCAACTTCTACAATTTCAGGAAGGGGTTGAGGAAAAGGAAAGACTGAAGCTCCGAACATGTAGAAATCAATATGCTTACCTTTTTTATGTAAGCGTTCAATTCTTCGGATACTTGTATCTACGTCGATATTCAGTTCATATTCATCATATTTGAAATACTGGATTTTTAATCCCCGGACCCTCCCTGCTGTGCCCCATAAACGATGGCGTGCTGATGAGATATGACCCCCCGTTGGAATTGATAAACACATCATACGATCCCCAGGTTCCGTGAACGCCGTCAAAATACTAAGATTTGCTAACACACCACTTATCGGTCTTACATCAGCAAAGTCAGATCGAAAAAGAGTCCTTGTAAGTTCATTAGCCATGATTTCAACTTCATCAATATACTTAGTTCCTGCATATACTCGTTCACCTGGCCACCCCTCAGCATAACGGTCACTGAAATCAATCTGCATCGCTTCTCGAACTGCAGGTGAATGAACATTTTCCGATGCTATGAGATTGATTGTATCTTGCATCCAGGAATGGTGCGTTTCTAATAAAGAGAAAATTCGATTATATGCGGATCGCGCTTCACTGACTTTCATTTTTTCCATCTCAGGGTTTTTCACTCACAAAGGAGCGGAGATGTTTCATCAAGAAACCTTAAAAACGGTTGGGATTTAAAGATTCCAGATAACTTGCAAGTGGGAATCATATGCCAAAATCAAAAAAGAAAAGACAATCAGAAGGCCCCATGCCCGCTGCAGGTGCAGGTTTAATCCGCTTTTTCGCCGATTCAAGTGAGGGCATCAAAGTAGGACCAATTACGGTTTTGTTAATCACGATAGCAGTTGTTGTAATCGTTTTCATGGCCGACTTGGGACTTTTCAATTTGTTCTTCCCCACTATCTGATAATCAAAGAGATTCAATAAGTCAAAAATCTATTAGGCTTAAATCTGTAAGTGTGGACAGTTCATTGCAGAATATCAAGCTGCAAATCATCGTGGGACATTATAATGCAAAACCCATTTACCGATTTCCAGCTCATTAAATCTCGAAATATCGCTATTCGTGCGGGGCAAAAACGTTTACTTTTTGATCCCATTAGAGTCCCACATCGATGGCACACGCCTAATACAACTATCTGTATCTCCCACGCCCATTCCGACCATATCGCCGGATTCAAAACCAATATTCCTAAAATCGCCACTCCCGAAACTTTGGAAATCTACAAATCCCTCACTGGAATACCCAAGAAGGTTCACGCGATTCGACCAGGAGAAAACTTCGCATTAAGTGATGGAGGGACAATCGCGCTTCATTCAGCTGGGCATATGCTGGGGGCTGCCCAATTTGTGTTGGAACGAAATGGAGCAAGACTCGTGTATACAGGGGATTTCAATCTCCAATCCTCGTTGACAGCAAAAGGGGCTAAACCGATTCCTTGTGATATTCTTTTAATGGAAGCAACTTATGGACGTCCGGACGCGATTTTTCCACCACGTGAACAAGTCTATACCGAAATTGCCGATTGGACCAGTCAGGAGCTAAGAAAAGGTAAAATCCCCGCATTTCGCGTTTATGCTACTGGGAAAGCCCAAGAACTCATTCGTATTATCAATACCTATCTTACAGTTCCTGTCGTCGTTGAACCCCCCATCGCCAAAATCAGTAATGTATACCAACAGTATCAAATTCCCTTAAACTTCTTCAACGCACGGTCAAATGAAGGAAGAGAGATAATGCGTCAGGGTGAGTACGTTTTTCTCACATCTGAACCCCTTCCTCCGAGGCGATCACATTTTGGTCATAAGATGTCTCGCGCAGTAGCTACTGGTTGGGCAAGAATCTTTCCAATGAAAAAATTTGATAAATCATTTATCTTATCCGCCCATGCTGACTTTCATCAACTCGTTGAATATGTGACGAACGCGCAACCACAGGCTGTTCATCTTACTTGTGGTAACATAGTAACTTTCGGAGCGGTTCTTGAGAAATTAAATATCAAGCAAATCATGCCTAAGGCTCGCTCTCAATTACAACTTTCTGATTTCCTTTAGTCCACTTTTTACATTGAAATTCCTGAAACGTAAGGCGTTCCCCCTAATACTTCCTGAGAGGCTTTTCCAACACGTTTTCGGAGCGCTGCTGTCGTATAAACTCGCACAATATCGAGGTACCCTTTCAATGATGAAATTACACGAGATAGCTCAACGAGATCGACTGCTATTTTCTTCTTACCCACATAAGCGAAGCCTGGAATTTCCATGGGGTCTAATAGCGATGAATGCCGATAGGGAACGGAAGGGAGCAGCGGTGAATCGAGTTGCACTTTTTCTGGGTCGACTTTGGCCTTGGTTGCGATCTCTTCTTCGATCTGTTTCCGTACACTTGCCTTATCCAGTAAATCAATTGTTGGGTGGTCTTGGACTATTGATTCAACAGTATATGCGCATTTTAGGAGTTCTCGGCGTTCTAATCTTTCAATAACTGGTCGTGATGCTTTACATTGTTTCAATCTAGACCAGGTTGTATAGTCGTCCATATCTAAGTAATCTTCAGGCGTATCGAACTCAGATAAGCCCAATTCGTCATCCGCCAATTTGAGAGCATCAGCTAACATCCGTTGGATACCACGGCATACCCGATGATAGTAGATGCTTCGAAAACTCAATACACGTGCAATTAAGAATGATTCAAGTGTGGTTAAGGCTGTAGTGTTTACTGCTAAATTTCGTTGGAAGGGTTCCGTAGTATAAATTAGGCGGAAAACATCAACATTTCCATACTCCGCTCCCGTGTGAAAAGAATCCCGTACAATGTAATCTAATTTGTCCACATCAACAGAACTTCGGATGACTTGGTTAAGAAATAATCGCTCTTTCTTTTCTAATTTTCCAACGGCTAATCTACTCAAGTTGTCGGGATTAAATCCTCCATCTCGAATAATATCAGCTAGCTCCGAGTTTCTGATTAGCCAGCTAGTAATATCTTCATGGTTTTGGTCTTTCTTAGCTAGAATCTCTTCAAATATATGGCTAAACGGGCCATGCCCAACATCATGCAATAATCCGGCTAAGCGTAGGGCCTGAATCTCCGTTTCATCCTCTGTAATATTATCGGCCATTAACCCTGCCAGATGCATGGCTCCCACACTATGTTCAAACCGCGTATGGTTTGCACCTGGATAGACAAATTCGGCTCCTGCCAGCTGACGTAGTCGACGCAACCGCTGGACCACGCGAGTATCAATTACATCTTTCTCTAAGGGGGTAATTGCCACATACCCATATAATGGGTCTTTAATGAACCCCCAACGTTCACGAACCAATTACTTAACCTCCATGTTAATTGAACAATCCTTTCAAATAACATATAAACCTGCTGCTGAAACTGCTCTCTATTAGCCTAAACGCGCCTCTTCTTCATCAGCAGCCTCCATTTTCAAAACAACCGAACGAACCGCAGACAACACCGCTCCCACTTCTCCTTCATGTTCACGCGACAAAAATAAATTCACCACCACAATTCCCCCTAACTGCTGCGCTGCAATATCTGCGATAGCCCGCGTCTCAGCTTGAAACCGCGTTCCCACAACACACGAAGTCGCCACTGGGGATACCTCACTAAACGGACTCGGAACCCCCACCGCAATTGTACCAAACCGATACTCCCCATCACTCACCAATATCAACGATCCATTCGCTAACCGACTGACCGCTACCGCTATCTTAAGTTCGCCAACTTTTACCAATTCTTCCATAAACTCTAATTCCAAATTAATCACCGCTCAATAATCGAATATGCAGTGAGAACTTACACCCTATATAGATACTAACATCCCACGCGCTTCTTAAGAATCTCCCACTCCCGTGTAATACCCCGCTCAAACTCCTTCACTCGCTCTGGATCCTTGATAAGTGTACGGAACCGCCCCTGTGGCTTCAAATACTCCATCAACGGCTTTCGCTCAATTTTCCCTTCAGCAATCCGCTTACTCCGACCTAAAAACCGCCACTCATCACCCTCCTTTTCCCACATAATCCACACACCAGTTTCCACCGCTAATTTACCCATTTTCACCGTGTCCCACGTCAAATACCGCCAACCCGTCGGACACATCGCATGAATCTCAATAAAGCGTGTTCCCACAATTTCCTTCACCTTCGAATACGTCTCATACACCAACCGTGGATAAGCTGCTGAAATCGACGCTGTATACGGAATTCCATGCTCTGCCATAATCCGTGCAAACGGCTTCCGATGCTGCAACTTCCCCGTCGGCGTCGTCGTTGAAAACGAACCATACGGTGTGGCCCCAGAACGCTGCATCCCAGTGTTCCCGTATGCTTCGTTATTGTAGCAAGTGAAGATGAAGTTGGTTTGGCGCTCAGCAGCACCGCTGAGGGCTTGGATACCAATATCGTAGGTTCCGCCGTCGCCAGCCCAGGCCATGAGATTGATTTCTTTGTCTTTGCCCATGTATTTGAGTCCTGCAGCGATTCCGGAGGCTGCTGCGCCTGCGGTCATGAAGGCGGTATTTAGAACTGGTAAGCGGAGGCTATTTTTGGGGTAGAGTCCTTGGATGACGGACATGCAGCAGGCAGGAACTGTAAGGATGGTGTTGTCACCTAAGGCTTTGAGTGCGTGGCGGATGGCGATGGTTGCGCCGCATCCTGCGCAAGCGGCGTGGCCTAGTTCGATGTATTCTTCTCTGGGTAAATCTTTGATTGCTACCATCTTCATCACCTTTTTAATCCATAGAATATGTCGGGTCTCGCTTCTCCTTTGTCTGCAACATCAAATCCGATTTTGAATAATTTCTTAATATCTGTATATCTTACGTCTCGACCTCCGAGTCCGGCTATGACCCCTTGAACAGGTATGGTTTGACCGCCACGGTAGAGGGCTGACCGGATTTCGGTGGCAGCTCCTCCGAGGTGTCCATATGAGAGACTTCGGTCGACGACAACAAAGGCTTTGGCTTTCCTTGCTAAGGCTTGGATTTGTTCAGCTGGGAATGGTCGGAAGACGCGGAGTCGTGCAGATCCAGCCGCTATGCCTTCGTTTCGAAGTTCGTCAACAGCAAGTTGGGCTTCTTCCCCCAAAGTTCCTAGCGCAATGAGGACAACCTCAGCATTATCGCAATGGTATCTGTCAATAAATTGGCCATGGTCACGTCCGAAATGTTTCTTGAAATCTGCTTCAACTTTCGGGATTAGTTTTCGTGCGGCTTCAAAACCTTCATGGATTGCATAACTAAGCTCGTAATAATATTCGGGACCTGCAATGTTTCCGGTTGCCATCGGATCTTTGGGATCTAATTTCCAGTGGCCTGCTTCATAGGATGGGAGAAAGTCAGTAATTTCGTCGTGTTCATAGACCTCAATTGAAGTGAACGTATGGCTGAGAATGTAAGCATCTAAAGCTACCATTCCAGGAAGCAGGACTTTAGGATCTTCACATAATCGAAAGAGCATTAGGACAGTATCATAGACTTCCTGATTATTCGATGCATACAGTTGAATCCAGCCAGTATCACGTTGTGACATAGTATCTGTATGGTCAGACCAGATATTCCATGGGGGTCCAAGAGAACGATTGACAACTGGCATAACGATAGGTAAACGTGAACGACCTGCCCAGTGAAGCATCTCATGCATCAAGGCTAAGCCATGAGACGAAGTAGCAGTGAATGTCCGGAGTCCTAAGGCTGAAGCTCCTATACACGCTGCCATCGCACTGTGTTCTGACTCAACACGCACATATTCAGATTTCAACTCTCCGTTCTCCACGAATTCAGCGATTTTTTCTACAATCGTTGTTTGTGGGGTAATCGGATATGCCGCAATAACTGCGGGAATAGCTGTTCGTGCTGCCCAAGATGCAGAATGATTCCCTGTTACAGATACAATTTTTGACATCCTCTTCACTTCACTAATACTTCACTCAATGTCTGCTTCAGTTTCGCGCACACGTGTAATTGCTTCAACGGGGCAATTTGTTTCACAAATCATACATCCTTTACAATATTCCAAGTTAATGACAGGTTTGTTATTCTTATCCATTGTAATGGCTGCATCTGGACAAAACATCCAACAGATCTGACAACCAGTGCATTTTTCATTATCTACGACAGGACGAAATATTCGCCAGTCACCGGTACGCCCCATTGCCCCAGGCTCAGGGTAAGTAATACAAGTAATACGTCTATCTGGTGGATTGCGTTTAAGTGGTGTCATAATGAATACCCCATATTGAGTTCATTATAAGCGCGTTGGGCTGCTTCAACATTGATTTCTACGACTTTCTCAGGAAGCCCCTCTAAGCCCTTTCGAATCGCCTTCTTCACACTTTCAATCGAAGCAATATTTGTAGCCCTCACAACTGCTCCTAACATGATGGTGTTAACTACGGCGATTCCAGCAACTAAAATCCCCTCGTCTAAAGCAATTTTTGTGGCATCTACAGTAGATATTTTTGCTTTTACAGGTAATTTGATTTCTCCCGGTAATCGCGGTGTGTTGACAACTAAAAATGTCCCATCTTTGAGACCTGCTTTAACATTAGGGTTATCGAGCAAAGTTTCATCCAAAACGACGATAGCCTCAGGCTCATAGATATAACTGTGGATACGGATTGTTTCATCAGCTATTCGAGTGAACGCCATAACAGGAGCACCACGTCTTTCTGCGCCATAATGGGCAAAGGCTTGAAAGTGTTTGTCTTCTAAACGCGTTGCACCACCAAGGATCTTAGCGCCTGTTACGGCTCCTTGACCACCTCGTCCATGAAAACGTATCTCAAAGAGAGTCATCGTGTATTCCGTCCAAATTAGATATCGTTACAGAATGTCATTCATCTAAAAAGGATTATGAAACACTAGTTTCACAAGGGAAACGGAAGAACAAAGAGCAGTAAGAATAGGGAAATAATGAATGCAATTGCATAAACTGTGATTCCCAACCGCTTAGCAATACTTGCTGAAACGGGAATAAGGCTTGTTAGTTTATCAACGGTTCCTTCACCCATTACTAAAAGGGGTTCAGTTTCTCCTTGGTAAAGTGCCACATTTCCCGGTTCAAGATTATTTGTTACCTCTACTATTAGTTCGATAATAAGGTTGGTCAGTTCTTCATGGGGAATCAGTTCTCCGATAGGACTATACCCATTTGATGCAGAGATTGCTGCGGTTTGATGGGTGTCCGAAGTCATGATTTCTGCAGCATCAACATATTTAGGAACAATGGCGTTGACAATTGTTTCTCGTAACCCAATTATCATATTGTTACCATCGATGAGGACATAAGCCATTTTTTGACCATTCACCTCGACAATGGAAACGGTTATCCCCTCGTCGCCCATTCCTTCAGCTTTGGTATACCCAGTTTCTTTTCTTTGGGCAATCCCTATCCGCGGTTTACCTCGTGAAGTCTTAGAAGCCTCACTGAGGGCAGTTTTTGCGGCTTCAATCATATCAGGGATTAACTTCGATCCTTCATGGACCGATTCTTTGAGTTCACTCATACAATTATGCGTATCAATGATAATGTATCGATTTGCACGATTTTCTAGCTTCGCTATAATCTGCTCTGCTACGGCTAAGCTAATATCATCCATTTCAATTGGAGAACGCGTAATGAGTAAAACCGCAGTATCTCCAAATATTTGACAACCTACTTGAATGGTTCCTGAGGTTGCACGAGAAAATTGACTCACATCTTGGACGGGTGTTGCCTGTTCATACGCAGTCTGAACAATCTCCATAAATCGTTGGACTTCTGCCTGCGAGACAAGGTTCAAATCGTGAGTTGAAGTACTGTGTGGTGAATATGCAATGGCGTTTAATTTCGTCCGTCCCCAATCGCCAATTTCTTTAGGTAATGCACTACTACCTGTATTTTTGAATGGACCCGGGTGTGCGCCAGGAACGACTTTTACAAAGAGTGGCTCTTTGGTGTCAGTTGAAAATTTGATTAGTGAAAGTGGTAGGATTCGTTCTTGTCCAATCTGGGTGAGACTTTCTTCCATGAGGTCTGCCCGGTCCTCCATCCATACCTCAAGGAATCCGCGGAACATCTGAATTCCATCAATCTTGAAGGCTTTTTTCAAAGGCCGTCCTACTGCTGTAAGTAGTATCCCTGAAGCACTAACAAAAGTTATGGCACAGAGGAAATATATGATGAGGAAAATCGACTGAGTGGGTACGGGCTCTGTTAAAACATACATTGCCATAGCGGTTGTTGGGAAAACTAGTGAGAGCAATATTCCGGCGGTGACGCCAACTCGGCTTGTGCTTAATGCGATAAGGAGCATGATAGCAGAGGTAAATGCTGCTGCTAAAATCAGATTTCGTAAGTAGAACATTGTCGCAATGCCTCCACCTGCCAGGGGGCCGTATTGAAATTTGAAACTAAGTTCAATCGCCCATCCTATGAGAGTTGAAAGAAACCATATAATTAGAAGAACAACGACCGATGTTGTTACAACTCCGAGGAGTCGATGCCAGTTCAAAATTGTTCCCTTTCGGGTTCCAAGACGGAAAGCAAGCAATGTCAAAAGAGCTGCAGGTGTCGTAATTACTAATCCCCTCGCTGATCCTCTCAGAAAAATTATACCAATAGATGAACCGCCTCCAAGATATCGAAGAAGTTCAGTAAGTCCTCCAACCAGAAGCGATGCGACGATAATAATCATTACTAAGGTTCTGTTACTTGGCAAGCTAAACAGTCGTTTGTATAGCGAAATTGTACTCCGAACATCTTCACTCATTATGAATCGCTCATCTGAGATTTGAGAGGAAGATACCAATCTTTAGTGTAACCTGAAAAGTTTTTCTTGCAACTAATAGGTAATGGCGGTTTGAATCGGCTACTTTAATTGGCATATAAAGAGGGGCATTTACCATGCAGACAATTCTCGCATCGTATACATTTTTCAGCAAGTATATTTGCTTGATTTTTATCGATTGAAATTGCGTCATTTTCGCAGAGGGACTGACAGGTACCACAACCGGTACAAAGTACGCCGCGGAGTACAGTGCGAGCAAATTTCTTAGCAATTTTCTGGGTAACCGGACCCGCTAAGGAAAATAGACCACTTTCGAATAGAATGGCTTTAATCGCCTCTTTTTTGGTTTGAATTGTCACTTCAATCAGTCTTCGTTCGATATCTACAATTACTGTTCCTAGCGCAGGAAGAAAAGCTGCTGCTCGATTCAAGCCAATTGGCTTAGTGATTCTTCCTTTAATGAGTTTGAATTCATGCACATTCTCAGGATCAATAATAAATGAAGGCGTCTCCTCTGTTTGATCAGACACCTCTGAAAGAAGATTAATATCCATCCTTTGCGCCAGCTCTCGGATTTTAGGTGGATGCTTTTTCCAGCGCCAGAATCCATGTTCCAACCATTTTGTACTCATCCCATATCTTTGAACTAACTTCTTTGCATTTGATTGCCAGCGTTGCCATTCAGAAGGAAAGTTCTCCGCAATAATTTTCAATTCGCTCATAGTAGAAGCCGGACAAAACATACATCCGATTCGTTCAAACCCTTTTTCATACAGTGGGTTGTAGGTTGCTTTTTCATGAAAAATATAGAGCCAAATCATCATCGCCGTCCAATTATGAATGGGGCTAGCTCCCACTTGTTTTGGCACCCACGGATTTTGCCAAATTCGTTTACTAGCGGAACGTCGATGGGACTCGTATCTTCGCTGACCAATAAAACTCAAACAACCATCAGGAAAATATTGTTCAATTATTTGGCTTGTTGGACCAAGTTTAACGGTTTTACAGCAGACCCGATAGTCTCGGGCCATAAAACCATACAAATCCATTACTCGAAAGAATTGATTTTCATCAACATTTTTTACAAGCAATTGGTTTTCTAAATTATAATTAGCTGCTGTTGTATACACATTTTGTATAGTCTCAGGAAATTCAATTCCGGTATTAATGAAAATCAGATGGTAGGGGTGGTTCGGAAGGGCTTTTCTAACTAATAATAGGACCACAAGACTATCTTTTCCACCAGAGAACGCAACAACCAATGGTAGATTAGAGTCTTCAGCCACTTGATTGATAAATTCTAGAGCTTCGGTTTCAATGCTACGCAGAATATTAGCATTCGCTTCTAAGACAGTATTCCAGGTTTGTCCACCTGGTAAGAGTTTGGGCTCTTGTGGTTCTGCTTTGTATTTCTTTTTAATTGCCATACCTCGTTCTCTGGTCTGCATATCTTCTCCTTTCATTGTCGCGGTTCCAACTAGAATCGCATCTTTATTCTGAGTGATTCCAATTACATATTCTTCTTGTCGAATTGATGAATCAGCCCTTGTTATTCCTGGCCTGAGGAGATTCGCTCCTTTTAGGATGAAGGGTACAGCGGAATCGTCAATGACAACTTGTTTCGCATTAGTAAGTTTGACTAGACGTCGCGCGCCTTCCATCTTTGGAACAAATTCCCAAGATAAGGTTTCGATACGAAATCTATGGAGACCAATTATTCGCCCATCAACGATGATTTCTTCACAACAATCAATATCCGGAATAGCGTTCAAAAGAACAATTTTGTCTGAGGGTAGAAGTTGATGCGCAACCCTATCGCCGTATGTTAATGCTATTGAAGAAATAATTTTATCTCGATCTGCTTTGAATGCGGGACGTGCATCGCCGGGTGGTGTCACAGGAACTCGTCTTGTTTTTTCTCCACATAGACCACAATGTTCTCTTTTAACCAACGGAACGTTACATCGGTCACACCAAGCCAGTAAAAGTGGACCTAAATAGGGTTTCTTTTTCTTTCCACTCATCGTCTCTTGCCGTTCTAGGGGATTTCAGGGTTAAAGATAAAACTATGGTATTTCTAGCACTAGTGTGTTTATCTAATGATAAGGCCCTGAACCTCTTTCCATGTTTCTTCCCTTAGACGTTGCACATCTGCTATTGAGATTTCCTCAGCCTCTTTGACCGTGTTTGATAGTTGAATTACATTCCCAACGGCTGTGATATTTGAAACGTCAACAGGGAGCTCCACACCGAGGCCTTTCACTTGTAACTCGACTTTTCCAGGAGGTAACATTATTCGAAGGCTTCGTACGATTCCTATGCGACGCGCGCTTCCATCGATAACTTCTTTTCCAATTATATTGCCAGGCATTTGTAATTCATAGACTTCTGCTTCAGCCATTGAGGGGACACTGGGTTTCGACATTACGAGCACACTCTTTCATAAAGACGTGGAATATAGTGGAATATAAATGCGGGTAATAAAGTGGTTTCAGGCAGAAAATACTCTACTTCATTAAAAAATGTGCTGCGATTAGCATGTCAAAGACGGAATACGTCCAACATCCGCTCATCAAACCTAATAGAATCAATAAAAGGCTCTATCAAGAAACCATCATTGGGACAGCGGTTAAATGGAACACATTGGTTGTGCTTCCCACAGGGGTTGGGAAAACCATTCTTGCTGTGCTAGCTGCGGCATATCAACTGCGGAAGCTACCTTCCTCAAGATGCATTATTCTCGCGCCAACAAAACCTCTCGTGCTTCAGCATCTGAAAACTTTTCGTGACATCATGGCGCTGCCCGAAGACGAAATGGAAATACTCACTGGTGAAATATCTCCCCAAAAACGACAAAAAATGTGGGGGGAATTTAAAATCCTGTTTATGACCCCCCAAGTTCTTCAAAATGATTTGCTTGCTGGTCGATATACACTTGAAGACGTGTCCCTAGTAGTTTTTGATGAAGCCCATAGGGCTGTGGGTGAATATGCATATGTCTTCATTGCCCGCCAGTACCTAAAACAGATCCAGTCAGCATTGATATTAGCATTAACAGCATCGCCTGGCTCTGAGATTGAAAAAATCCGAGAAGTCGTAACCAATCTCGGTGTTGAGAACATCGAAATCCGAACACGAGAAAGTCCAGATGTTGCCCCTTATCTTCCGCCAATAGAGTTTGAGTGGTATGAGATTCAATTACCCACTGAATTCTTGCAAGTCGGAAAAACCCTGCGGCGCGCTATTAAGGAGCGTCTTGTTCCATTAAAAGAATATGACTTTTTACCCTCAAGTGATCCCCGTCGCGTATCCGTTCGACAGATTCTGCAGGTACAACGTGAAATCCAACATCAAATTTCTCACGTGACAGCACCTCCGAGTCAGCTTTTTCAATTAGTATCAAATTGTGCAGCTTTGGTTCGATTATACCATGGTGTTGAATTATTAGAGACTCAAGGCGTAAGTGCTCTCAAACATTATCTTACAGGGCTCCAGAAAGAAGCTCAACACGGAAAATCCTCTAAAGCCGTTCAAAATATTGTACAAGATGCTAATATCTTAGAAGCTCAATTTCTGGTCCAGGAACTGGTATCTTCGGGCATTGAGCATCCAAAACTAAATGAGCTCATAAGAATCGTCGAGCGGCAATTCGCAATAACATCTGAATCACGGATTATGATCTTTACCCGTTTTCGTGATACAGCGAAATTATTAGAAACCACACTTTCTTCGGTGTCTGCTGCTCGTCCAATTCGATTTGTGGGACAGGCTACCAAGGCTGGTGATCGTGGCCTTACGCAAAAGGAACAAGGAGAAATTCTCCAATTATTTCGGGAGGGAACCTACAACGTACTTGTGGCGACCAGTGTTGGCGAGGAAGGATTGGATATTCAAGAATGCGATTTAGTGATTTTTTATGAAGCAGTTCCCAGTGCCGTTCGTCTTATTCAGCGACGTGGGCGAACTGCACGAACTCAACCTGGTCGCGTGATAGTATTAGTTGCTTTGGGAACCCGTGATCAAGGTAATTATTGGGCAGCCATTCATCGCGAAACAAAAATGAAAGAGTTACTCAAAGAGATGAACAAAATGTCCCGGGATATTGAACGCGAACGCAAACAATCGACTTTGAAAGATTTCATTGCCTCAGAGGATAAAGAGGCTTCATCTAGGACGGACGATGAAATAATAATCATCGTCGATAACCGCGAACTTCGTTCAGCGATTACCAAGGCATTAAACAATCTAGAAGTCACTATTCAAGCCGAAACGTTAGAAGTTGGGGATTATCTCCTTTCAGATCGGGTTGCGGTGGAAGCGAAAACTGCAGATGATTTCGCTCAATCGATTATTGACAAACGCCTATTCCAACAATTAAGCTCCCTCAAAGATAGTTTTGCTATTCCCCTCCTCCTCATAACCGGTTCGAGTCTATATGGTTCAAGTGCTGTCAATCCTGCGGCTATTCGTGGGGCCATTTCCTCAGCGCTAACTGGATTCAATGTGTCCGTTGTCAACGTGAAAACTCCCAAAGAAGCCGCGGCGTTGATGTATGCCATTGCACGTCAGGAACAGAGTTCACGAAAAATGACTTTGAGCATACGGGGTAAAAAACCGGTTCTCAGTTTAGCTGCCCTCCAAGAGTTTATTGTAGCAGGGTTCCCTGGTGTCAACACTACCTTGGCTAAACGCCTATTACTTCAGTTTGGAAGTATCACCGAACTTGCTAAAGCCAGCGAGAACGAGCTAGCAATGGTTCACGGTATTGGTAAAACTAAGGCTAAAACGATTCGAGAAACTCTAGATGCAGTATATGAACCAGAAGAATGAAGGCAATTATCTTTGTAACTCTTGAATTCCTTTTAGTATCTCGACTAAATTTTTAGCAGTTTTTGCAAATGCTCGAATCTCTTCGGGGTGAGGCTTGTCTGGAAATGACTGAATAAGCACCTCAAGAGTGACGAGTACTCTTGATGCTAGTTGATTCAAAATATCTCCACTTGGTGTAGGATGATCTGAACTGGGTACCACACTTTTCTGTTCCACAACTTCTTTGTCACATTTTACGCAATACATTGTCCCATCTTTTAATCTGAGAAGCGGAGTATTACATTTTGGACAAGCAGTACTTAGTAGCGCAGCCCCTTTCCGAAGCAACTGTCCCATGCGTTTAGTAACTTCTTCATCTGACATTTCATCCTATTATCAGTGAAAAAAGCTTTTAAGTAATCTTGGTATCTCCAAATCGAACCCACCAGATAATTTCTCGAGGGGATATCCATGGCTAACCCAAACAAAATTGATGAACTTTCAGAGGAAATTATTCAGAAGATTGACCAGGCGACAATGATTCTATCACAGATTGGTGAAGATAGTACCGTTCCTCGAAACATTCGAAGGGCTGCCAATGAAGCAATCGAGCTGCTTCATGGTGAATTGGGTTCCGCCGCTGTCCGGGCTTCAAATGCCATATCCCGACTTGGGGATGCGACTCTCGACCCCAATTGCCCAAGTCATGCTAGAACCGGTATTTGGAACGCTGTTTCCATTCTGGAGACGATTAACGACTGAACACCAAATACTTGGAATCACTTTTTTTTTCCTGAAACAAGAGCAAGAAGTCTTTTCGCAAAGATGTTATCTCGTGCTGCGATATAGGTATAACGTGCATCATTGGAACATTTTCCTTTGATTTGAACACCCTTTGGATCAACTAGAACCGCACCGGATTCTTGTAAAATTAAGCTTGCTGCTGCTAAATCGGTCCCCCGAAAAACCCCCCGAAGATCGATGAATCCATCAAGCCTGCCATCGGCAACAAAACATAGTTCCATCGCATTTGCGCCAAGATGCCTAGTATATTTAATTCGTCCCTCATCAATCTCTTCTAGCCCTTTCATTAGTGATATCGGAGGAATTTCAGTATCTATTCCTACCAGGCTATCTCCTAAGGGATTAGCATCAGAAGGGTGGATTCTTACCTGATTTCGAAACGCTCCACCACCTTTAGTTGCATAATAACACTTCCCCGAAAAGAGGTCTAAGACTACCGCTACTTCTACCGCTTCAAAGACCACTTCAGTTGCATATGCAATCGCAAGACACGCAAAAGGGATATCGTGGCTAAGATTTGAACTCCCATCGATTGGATCCATAATAAGAAATCCCTCAGGATTGGATCCAATCCGCTTAATTCCTGTTTCTTCGCTGACAAGAGTAAACGAGGCAAAGCGTTCCAAATATCTAACCATTGTTTGCTCTGCTACAACATCAAATCCCTTTGTGACATCGCCCCCTGCACTCGTTCCAACGACATCGTAGCATGTTACATGACGTAAACATTCTAAAACGCGTAATCGAGCTAATGCTGCTGCATTTCGCAGGATTCGGCTCCATAAACGATGAATCGTAGACGCATTCGATGATGACACAGGTCTCGTATCCTTTCATTAAGAGAAAAACTTTATCTCATACCTTGAAATAGCAGAAGTAACCTTCTCTTATACAAAGCTGTTTTCTTGACGTTTTTATATTGCTCTAAGAACTAGATTGTGTCGCCGCTAGTTAGACGGAGACAGAAAACGCCTGTCTTGAGGCGAGAGGTTGCAGCCCTTTGGGGCAGTGCTCGTCAATGATGCAGGAACCGAACACTGTCAAGATCTTTCTTGACAGGTAAGTTTCGGGTAACGGTGCCAGAGTTTGGTCAATATTAGAAAGATAAAGGCTAGATTCTGGCTTTCATTTTCTCTAATACACTCAAAATATAATTTCCATCCTGACTGAAATTGGGGCAAAGGTTTATCTTACTCCGACGTTGAAATGTTGTCCTGCCCTTAAGTCAAATTTTGCGGGGGTAGCCAAGCTTGGCCAATCTTCGAAGGCTCTTGGAACCTTTGGAAGGACTAAAGGCGCAGGGCTCAGAACCCTGTCGTGTAGGCGTTCCTGGGTTCAAAAGCGATTTCAAATAGTATGGAATTGCGGAAATTCCCAGCCCCCGCACCAATCTTAAAAAAATTCTGAAAGAAAGGAAGTGGCGGGCTCGGCGGGACTTGAACCCGCGACCCTCGGGTTTCTTTAGAAGTAAGGTTAACTTGCTGTACGGTGATTTTACAGCGCATCTAATGTGTCTTCTATAAAAGCCCGATGCTCTGACTTTGCC